>CAIQDO010000140.1 GCA_903870555.1 uncultured Caulobacteraceae bacterium | reverse complement strand
CGTCTCCTGTTCCCAGGCGACATAGGACCGGTCACTTCACGAGCTACGAACTCCGGACACATCACGAGCTAACCACACTCTGGGGACCGGTCTCTGGCCATGCCGGGGTCGGCCGGGCTATCCTGTTCCCTGTTGTCGAACCTGCGGAGAGCCTGATGGCCAGCGCCTGGACGGAAAACGGCCCGATCGCCCTGCCCTCGCGATCCCTGACCTATGGGGCCGGGATCGTCATCCTGATCTTCGCCGTGGCCGGGGTGGGCATGGGCCTGCAGGCGTCGTTCCGGCGCGGCTCCGCGCCGGACATGGCGGCGGGCGCCGGGCTGGCTGGCAAGGACGACACCATCGCCGCGCGACCGATCGTCGATCTCGCTCCGCCCACCGCCGCTCCCGAGGCCGACAAGGCCGACGCTGACACCAGCGACGAGGACGCGGCCAAGGCCGACGCCCTCGCTGCCCAGACCGCCGAAGCCCAGGCGATCCAGGCCAAGACCTCCAAGCCCGGCGGCGATATCGACGCGGTGATGGCCTCGCCCTCCGAAAAACCGCCCGCCCCGACCAAGCCCGCCGCCGACGAGGCCCCTCCCGGAACCCCCGTGAAGAGCGACGTGCCGTTCTAGGCGAGACGCCCCCTACCCGTTCGGCAGCAGACTGGCGAGGTGAGCTTCGATCAGTCGGTCGCGGTCGGCCCAGGGGAAGGTGGGGCGAGCGATCAACAGGGACACCAGGCCGTGCAGCGACGCCCACAGGCTCTGGGCGAGGATGTCGATGTCCTCTTCGCGCCCGCTCGCGCCCGCCACCCGCGACACCGCCTCCCGGTGCAGATTGTAGGCCTCGACACCGGCCATCAAGGCCGGATCTGGCGCCGTGTCGGCCGGCTCGTGGCGGACCTCGATCATGAACGCCACGCGGTAGGCGTCCGGCTGGCTCAGCCCGAAATCGACATAGGTCTGGCCCATCCGCTTCATCAGCTCCCGCCCGTGGTAGCGGTCCATTACCGCCGCCATCCGCTCGGTCAGGCCGTCGAACGCCCGCCGGCAGACCTCCGCCACCAGCGCCTGCTTGGTCGGAAAATAGGCGTAGAGGCTGGGCTGGGAGATCCCGACAGCCGCCGCGATCTGGCGGGTGGAGACAGTATGGACGCCGAATTCGCTGAACAGGCGCAGAGCGTGGGCGAGGATCTCCTCGCGGCGCTCCGGCCCCAGGCCCTTGGCCTTGCGCCCCGTGGCAGGGATGGCGGCGGTGACAGCGGTCGTCATGGCGTCAGTTCTTCACAGCGGGACGGACTTGACAAGCCCCGTCACCTATCGTTGATAGCCGATCGTTGATAGGCAAAGCCGTGGGGGCGTATCTTGGTCCGATTGTCCATCCTGCCTCTGGCGGCCGTCGCGGGGGCCGCCACACTCGGTCTGACCGCCTGCGGCGGGTCCAAGCCGGCCCCGCCGGCAGCCCCGCGGGCGCCCTCGGTCGAGGTCGTCGAACTGGCCGCGCCACGCGGCGACGCGCCGGTCACGGCCACCGGCGCTCTGCGGCGACGGCGCGAGATGACCTTGTCGTTCCGCATTCCCGGGGTGATCACCCGTCTCGCGGTCGACGACGGCGACACCGTCAAGCGCGGGCAGACCCTGGCGACGCTCGATCCCTCGGCGGTGGAGGCGCGCCTGCGTCAGGCCGCCGCCGACCTCGACCGGGCCAAGCGCGACGCCGCCCGCTTCAGCCGGCTGGTGGACCGCGGCGCCATCAGCCGACAGCAATCCGAGGCCCAGACCACCGTGGCGGCCGACGCCCAGGCCGCCTATGACGCCGCCGCCTTCGACTCCCGCTGGGCGACCCTGGCGTCGCCGGCCTCGGGGGTGATCCTGTCACGCTCCGCCCAGGTCGGCGAGGTGGTCCAACCGGGGCAGGCTGTCGTGCAGTTGGCCGACGACGACAGCCCGCTGGTTCTGCGCGCGCCCCT
>CAIQDO010000139.1 GCA_903870555.1 uncultured Caulobacteraceae bacterium | reverse complement strand
CGTCGACCAGATGGACGGTCGAGGCGTTCGTAATGTCGAAAACGAGACCGGGCTGGAAGCCCAGGACGAGGGTGGCGAGGATCAGGGGGGCGAAGATCAGGATCTCACGCGTCCCCATGTCGCCGATGTTGGCGAGGGCCGGGTTGTGCATCGGGCCGAACACCACCTTGCGGTAGAGGGTCAGGGCGTAGACCGCCGACAGGATGACGCCGGAGGTGGCAATGATCGCCGGCCAGGTCGCCGCGCCGTATGTCCCCGACAGGGTGAGGATTTCGCCGATGAAGCCGCTCGTGCCGGGAAGGCCGACATTGCCCATGGTGAACAGCATGAACACCGCCGCGTAGATCGGCATCCGGTTCACGACGCCGCCGTAGAAGGCGATCTCGCGGGTGTGCATCCGGTCGTAGACAACGCCGACGCAGAGGAACAGCGCCCCGGAGATGACGCCGTGGCTGAGCATTTGGAACAGGGCCCCCTGCTCTCCCTGCAGATTGCCGGAGAAAATGCCGAGGGTGACGAAGCCCATGTGGGCCACCGACGAATAGGCGATCAGCTTCTTCATGTCGGTCTGACGGAAGGCCACCAGCGAGGTGTAGACGATGGCGATCACCGACAGGGCGTAGATCAGCGGCGCGAACTCAAGGCTGGCGTTGGGGAACATCGGGATCGAGAAGCGCATGAACCCGTAGCCGCCCATCTTCAGCAGGATGCCGGCCAGGATCACCGAGCCCGCCGTAGGCGCCTCGACGTGGGCGTCGGGAAGCCAGGTGTGGACCGGCCACATCGGCATCTTGACGGCGAATGAGGCGAAGAAGGCCAGCCACAGCCAGGTCTGCACCCCGGTGGGGAACTTGTAGGCCATCAGCTCCGGAATGCTGGAGGTGTGGGCGATGGTGATCATGGCCAGGATAGCCGCCAGCATCAGCACCGACCCCAGCAGGGTGTAGAGGAAGAACTTGTAGGCCGCGTAGACCCGGTTCTTGCCGCCCCAGATGCCGATGATCAGGAACATCGGGATCAGCTGACCCTCGAAGAACAGGTAGAACACCAGCAGGTCGAGGGCGCAGAACACCCCGATCACCAGGCTCTCGAGCACCAGGAAGGCGATCATATATTCGACGACGCGGGTCTCGATGGAGCGCCAGCTGGCGACCACGCAAAGCGGCATCAGGAAGGCCGTCAGCAGCACGAACAGCACCGAAATGCCGTCGACGCCCATGTGATAGTGGAGGCCCGAGAACCACGCCATGTCCTCGGTGAACTGGAAGCCGGTCGCCGTGCGATCGAACGAGGCCACCAGCAGGATGGATAGGGCCAGGGTCGCCAGAGTGAAGGCGAGGGCGATCCATTTGGCGGCCGCGCCCGCCCGGGCTTCGTCGCCCTTGGCGAACAGGCGAACCAGCAGGATCGCCGCCACCCCCAGCAGGGGGAGGAACGTGGTGAGGGAGAGAATGCCGGTCATCGCGTGAACGCCCAGAGCGCAAAGGACAGCAGACCGGCGATGCCGAGCAGCAT
>CAIQDO010000138.1 GCA_903870555.1 uncultured Caulobacteraceae bacterium | reverse complement strand
CGGCGCGTTGAAGTAACCCGAATTCGTCGACGTCTCGTAGTGGTAGCCATGACTCCCGCCGTTGGTCCAGCCATAGTGGCTGACGGGTGGGTTGCCGCCCGCGGTATGCAGGGATCCGACAGTGACCGGCGTATAGTGATAGGTGGCGCCGCCGATGGTGATGGCGACGTCGAGGATCGGGCTGGTCGCGCCATAGATCGTGCCCCCGTTGCGCCAGTCTCCGCCGATCACGGGGAATACCGTCCCCAGCGTGGTGTCATAGGTATAGGCGGTCGAGTAGGCGAGGCCGGCCAGGCTGCCCCCCGGCGTGACGAACACGCCGCTGCGATCGATGCCGGACAACAGCGTCCCCTGGTAGGTCGCGATGCGGATCACGGCGTCGGCCGGCGAGGCCTGAATAACCGCCGCCGCGACGACGGTTAGCACGAGTGATAACTGGCGGATCATAGTTCTTCCCTCCGAGATATGCTGCTTGCGAACAACCGGACTCATGACCGGCTTCGGCGTTGGGAAATAATCTCGCAATTCCGCCGACCTCGGAATTCTGTTAAGCCTTGATTGTCCGGCTCACATCGGCCGATCGGCTAACCGGATGGGTGACTCGTTCGGCGTGCGAGGAGGGCGGGATGGCGATGGTCGTTCGCGACCCTATGTCGATGGGCGATTCGACACGGGCGGCCCTGGCGCGCAGCGGGCTGATCACGGAAGCCGTAGGCATGCTGGCAGTGATCAGCGTAGTGGCCTTCCTCCGCTTCAGTCTCGTCGGCCGCGCTGATACGCCGGAGCTGCGGGTGTGGCTGATCGCCATGGCGTCGGCCGTCGTGGCGACCCTCTTCGTGATGGTCGCCTACCTGTGGCGGCGGCCAAACGACGCTGAGACGGTGCGTGTCTGGCTTTTCGTGTCGCGCCTCCTGCGCGGCTGGCTCAACGTCTGTGCCGTCGTCAGTCCGTGGATCCTGCTGCCGCACGCCGACCCGAGCCTGAGAAGCCTGATGCTCATGCTCTACGTCTGGTACCTGGCGACCTTGGTTATCTCCAACGCCGACCGCGGTGGTCCGGATTGGGTTTCTCTGGCTGGGCTGCCGGCCTCGCTCGGGCTGTTTCTGCTGCGCGAGGGCGGTCCCTATGCGGGCCCGCTCACCCTGTTCCTGATCCTCGCCGCCGCGACCCTCGGCGCCCTCGCCAGGCTGCTGCGACGCGCGGAGACGCGCGCGCTTGAGGCCAGGTGGCGTAGCGAGCGGGACGCCGAGGCGTTGGGCGTCGCCCTCGCCGCGGTGGCGGCCGAACGCGACGCCAAGACCCGTTTCATCGCCGCCGCGTCGCACGATCTCCAACAGCCGCTGCAGGCGGCGAGCCTGTTTGTCGAGGCGGCTCTCGATGGTCGCGATGCTTCGGCGCGAGCGCGAGCGGGGGCCGGCGCGCGTCAGGCGTTGGCGTCGACACAGGCGCTGATCGGACAGATGCTCGACCATTTGCGACTTGAGGCGGGCGCGGTGCAGGCGCGGGCCGAGGTCGTGGCTGTGGGCCAACTCATGGCGGAGGTCGCGCGTGAGCACGGTCCCGCAGCGAGCGCGGCCGGCATGCGCCTGACCGTCGCGCCTAGCGGATTGCACGTCATGGCCGACGCCACGCTGCTGCGGCGGGCGCTCGGCAATCTGGTCGCCAACGCTGTCCGGCACTCCCGGGGCGAGCGGGTGTTGATCGGCGCACGACGGCGCGGCGCCGAGGCGACGATATGGGTCATCGACGATGGCGCGGGGGTCGCCGCGAACGAAGTCGAGCGATTGTTCGAGGACTACACGCAAGGGGCCGGGTCCGCCGCGACGGCGCAGGGCGGATTTGGCCTGGGACTGGCGTCGGTGCGACGGTCTCTCGCCTTGATGGCGGGCGATGCGGGCTTCGACCCGCGTTGGACTGGCGGGGCGGCCTTCTGGGTGCGCGTGCCGATCGCCGCCATGGATTATCGCGAGACGACATGCGTCGCTGTCTGATTGCCGACGACCATCCGCTGGTGCGGGCCGCGCTGGCGGCGGCCATCGCGATCAGCTGGCCCGAGACCGAAATCATCGAGGCGGCGGACTTTCCCTCCGCCTGTACCCTGGCGGCCGCCGGCGCCGACCTCTGCCTGGTGGATCTCGCCATGCCTGGCGCGGGGCCCGTCGAGGGCGTCACGGCGTTGCGGGCGGCGGCGCCATCGACGCCGATCCTTGTGATCACCGGGTCCTGCGACGATGCGACCATGGTCGAGTTGATCGGACGTGGCGTCGCCGGGTTCGCGCCCAAGAGCCTGACCGTCGAGGTGATGAGCGCGGCCATCAATCTGGTGCTGGCCGGCGGCCGCTATCTGCCGCCTCGCCTGGCGGAACTGCAAATTCCGACGAGTCTCGAAGCGCCATCGCGGCTTCCCCAGCAAACGGCGTTCGGGCCTTTGTCTCCCCGCAACCTGGACGTGGTGCGCCTGATGGCGCAGGGCCTGTCCAACAAGGACATCGCCCGGACGCTGAACATCTCGCCGGCCACCGTAAAGACCCATGTGGCGCAGGTCATCGCCCTGATCGGCGCGACCAACCGCACCGACGCCTCGATGCGCGCACAACGGCTCGGGCTGGTTTAGGGCTTGCACGCCGCCGGGCCGAATCCCGAGGTCGGACGGATCGCGCTCTGGCGAGCGCCCTGGTACAACAGCGACAAAACACAGGGGAAACCGCCATGAAGCTCTATGACAGCCGTCTCGCTCCCAATCCGCGCCGGGTGCGGTGGTTTCTCGCCGAGAAGGGGATCGAGGATCTCGACATCGTCCAGGTCGACCTGATGACCGGGGCGCATAAGACGCCCGAATATCTGGCCGAGGTGGGCGTGCCCAATGTGCCGGCGTTGATCCTCGACGACGGCACGGCCCTGACCGAATCCCTGGCCATTTGCCGCTATCTGGAATCGATCTATCCCGAACCCAACCTGTTCGGCCGGGGGGTCCAGGAGATCGCGGTGATCGAGATGTGGACGCGGCGGGCCGAGTTGATGGCGGCCATGCCGCTGATGCAGGCGGTGCGCCACGCCCACCCCGCCCTGGCGGTGCTGGAGACTCAGGTGCCCGAGGTGGCGGCCAACAACCGCCAGATGGCCGAGCGGTCGCTGGGGCTGTTCGAGGCCCGGTTGGGCCAGAGCGAGTGGATCGGCGCCGACCGCGTCACCATCGCCGACGGCGTGCTCTATTGCAGCGTCGAATTCTCGCGGATGGTCCGTTTCGCCATCCCCGAGGACAAGCCCAATCTGACCCGCTGGCTGGCGGCGATGCGCGCGCGGGGCTCGGCGAAGGCGGGAACCTGAGGGCGCGCGGCGAGCGCTGCGGGGGTGCTCCAAGGTCGCTGAGGTGTCGCCCAAGGGTCGCCAGAGGGCCGCTTTAGGGACGTTCGATGGGCGGCGCGCGGGCGGTCTTGAGCCTGTCCCGGGGGCGTCGATCAGGCCGCCAAGTCAAGCATGGAATTGTTTTCATGCAAGTTTACGACGTCAATGGAGCGCTGATCTCGTAGCGTCGGCGTCTCGCGGCCTCCATTCGCCGCAAAAAGACGTCGGCGGGACGCCGACGCTATGAGGCGACTCGGCGAAGTGATCGGTTCACGATGGCAAAGAGCGACGCGTTAAGTTTGCAATATGCCAAACTTTGTGACGAAGGTCAATCCGCGCGTATGATCCGTTTCGTCGGATCGACGTTCTCGCGGCCGCTGGAAAACAGCGGTCCACGATGCCGTGATCTTCCTTGTGGCCATCCAGGCCTGGATTTATATGACCATAGTGGTCACCAATTCGAGGGCTGAACATGCGCGAGATTCAGCTTCGCGACGCCAAGGCCGGCCTGTCCGCCGTGGTCGACGGAGCGATGCGCGGCGAGCCCGCCATCATCACGCGGCATGGCAAGCCGCAGGCCGTCATCCTGAGTTTCACGGAGTGGCAGCGGCTGTCGCGGATTCCGTCATTCGGCGCCATGTTGATGGCCGCGCCGATCCTGGAAGGCGACCTGCCGGAGCGTGACGCGACGCCCCCACGGGCGGTGGATTTCTGACGACTGTGTATCTGGTCGACACCAATGTCATCTCGGCAGGGGCGCCCAGGAAACCGCCATCCGCGGACCTTGTCGCCTGGATGGAAAGGCATTCGGCAACGCTCTACCTCTCCGTGGTGACGGTGGCCGAGATCGAGGATGGCGTCGCCAAATCGGCCCGTGAGGGGGCGAGCCGCAAGGCCGCGACCCTGGCGGCGTGGCTGGAGGCGGTCCTGCATCTCTATGGCGACCGAATCCTGCCCTTCGACACCGCCACGGCGCTGATCGCCGGCGCCCTCTCCGATCCCACACGGTCCCAGGGCCAAGCGCCGGGCTTCGCCGACATCATCATCGCCGCGACAGCGCGGCGACATGGGCTCACCATCCTGTCTCGCAACCTGAGACACTTTGTTCCGCTCTGGGTTCCCGCGCTCGACCCCTTCGCGGGCCTGCCCGCGGGGTGACGAAGTTTCGGACCCAATCAGGCTGTGCGATTGCCGCTTTGCGCTCTCGATTGATGACGACGGCCGAAGTCTTCGCTAGCTTGACCGCGCGAGGGCAATTCCGTGGTCGACGTCTTCATTTCCTACAAGCGCGAGGAGCGCGACCGATGCGAGCGGATCTATCGCAAGCTCACGGCTCTGGGCCTGGAGGTCTGGTTCGACGCCCAGCTGACCTCAGGCGAACGCTTTCGTCGCGAAATCACCACGGCGGTGAACGCGGCCAAGGCCGTGCTGGTGCTCTGGTCGCCTGCGTCGATCGAGAGCGACTGGGTACTGGACGAAGCGGGTGTCGGACAGAGGCGCAAGGTGCTGGTCGCGGCGCAAATCGCAGCCTGTGACATCCCGATCGGCTTTGGTCAGACACACTACGAAAAACTGCACAACGCGGCGTTCGACGATCATGACACAGAGTGGCTGAAGATCCTCGAACGGATCGGCGCTCTGACCGGGCGTCCTCGGCTGAAGGGGTTCTCCGAGGTCCTTGGGTAGGCAAGATCTAAGCTCACACTGTGGGCCGACCAGCACCACGATGATCCTTTGGCGGAGCGGATGCGGCACCTGGCCGGCCGGCTCGACGCCAGCCACGATCATGGAACCTCCGTGCCCACACCGAGAGTCTCTCCGCGAGCGATTTCGGCCGTGGCTCCGACGCCACGGCCGCCGACCACGCCGCAGCACCCGGCGATGGTCGATATCCCGCTTGGCCGTTTCTTCATGGGCTCGCCCGCGTCGGAGGCGCGTTACGGCGACTACGACGGTCGGGAAGAACCTCGTCATCTGGTTCAGCTGAACACCAAGTTCGCCATGGGCGTGGCGCCGGTGACCGTCGACGCCTTCGCTGAATTCATCGCCGAGAGCGGCTGGGACATGGGCGACAGCGCATTCGTTTTCGCGGACGGAAAATGGCAGGATACGAAGGGCCGGGGTTGGCTCAACCCCGGCTTCGCCCAGGATGGCGATCATCCGGTCACCTGCGTCAGCTGGAATGACGCCAAGGCCTATCTGGATTGGCTCAACCGCCGGCTGGGTCTGACAGGACGGTCGGACACCTACCGGCTGCCCACCGAGGCGGAATGGGAATACGCCTGTCGGGCCGGGACCCAGACCCCCTTCAGCCTCGGAAGCACCCTGTCGACGGATCAGGCGAACTATGACGGCAATTTCGCCTATGGGTCGGGGAAGGCGACCAAGACTTGGCGCCAGGGGACCACGGCCGTCGGCGAGTTCGAGCTCAACCCCTTTGGCCTTTACGACATGCATGGCAATGTGTGGGAAGGGTGCGAGGATGTCTGGCACGACACCTATGAGGGCGCGCCTGCGGATGGATCACCTTGGGTAGACGGCGATTCCTCGCTTCGGGTGCTTCGCGGCGGTTCCTGGAGCGACTCCCCGGTCGACTGCCGTTCCGCCACCCGCTACGGGGGCGACGCCACCGACCGGGACGGCAACGGCGGTTTCCGTTTGGCCAGGACCCTTTCAGGGCCTCCTTCCTGACCCCTTACCTGCTGCGCCTTTAGATCCCGCGCCCTTACGGGGGTCTGGGGGCGGGAGCCCCCAGCGCTCGCGCCGCGGCGCGGTTCGGGTTCCCGCCGTGGGCGACTCGCCTCATCTTCACGTCGCGCGCGGCTTCGGGCTCGTCCCGCCCGCGCGCCCTGTCCGGCCACCTCGCTTCGGGTGCTTCGCGGCGGTTCCTGGAACAACACCCCAGACAACTGCCGTTCCGCCACCCGCAACAGGAACAACGCCACCAACCGGAACAACAATATCGGTTTCCGTTTGGCCAGCACGCTCAATGCCGGAGGCGCGGCGTTCACGGACGCCGCGCGCGCGCCGAGAGTGCGTCCAGGGCCAGCCATGATGATCGGCGGCCCCGCCGCCGTCTTGCGGGACGCACGGGCCCGGACGGCGGCGGGGATCGACGCCGCTAGCCAGAGATCGGCCGGCGCGCACCGTGGCGGATGTGGAGGACCGTCACCACCGAGTGTCGTTCATCGATCTTGAAGATGACCCGGTAGACGTCCCTGGGGCGCCCGAACAGCAAATGGCGCAGGCTGGGCGTTTCCGGAGTTCGCGGACACCGCGCTGGACTATCCTCCAGACTCAGGATCGCGGCTTCCAGGCCGTTGAACCACTCGCGCGCCTGATCGCCGTCGGCCGCGTTGATCCGCTCGAAGAGTCGTTCGAGATCGCGGTTGGCGCGCAGCGTCAGCTCAACGCGGTATGTCATGCCGGGCGCGCATTTCGGCGAACACCTCGGCGGCGGGGCGAACGCGACCGGCGCCCAGGTCTTCGAGACCCTGTCGAATTCCCTCGGCGGCGCTGGCCTCGGCGGCGAGGTCCAGGAGTTGCTGGTAGGCCTGGGCGTCCTGGACGACTGCCGCCGCCTTGCCGTTGACCGTAAGGACCATGGGGCGCCCGGTTGCTCGGATGTGGTCGAGGAACTCGGCCGAGCGATTGCGGAACGCGGTCATCGACTGGATGTCCTTGGTGATGTCCATGGTCCACACTCCAGCGCGATTGTTACCGAATTCGGTATCATGCCGGCGGATGCGGTCAAGGGCGCCACGCAACCGGGCGCCTGTCCGGTGCCGACAGAGCGGGGGTCTGCCACGAAGCCCAGTTGGAAATCCGCGACACCTTCTGATATCCTTACTTGTAAGGAAATCCTGGCGGCTGGATCACCATGGACATCGCGCGCATCACCTCCAAAGGGCAGATGACGATCCCCAAACGTATCCGCGACGCGGCTCACCTAGCGTCCGGCGATGTTCTGGTTCTCGAAGTCGAGGATGGCAAGGTGAGGATGCGCAAGCTGCCGGCGGGCGAGGACCGCTATCTGAGAGGTGTCCAGGAGACCCTCCAGGAATGGAACAGCCCCGAGGACAACGATGCCTGGCGCGACCTATGAACCCTTCGATGTCGTAGTCGTGCCGTTTCCCTTCACCGACCTGCCGGTTTCGAGGCATTGATCCGGCGCGGCGTCGCGCTGGCGACGAATCTGGTGGCCTGCTGACGTCACCACGAAGGCGGGGGCGCCTCGCGCGCGCCGCGCTTCCAGGACCGATAGGATGCGATGAGATCCTGGGGCAGCGCCTGCTCGAAGGCCGCGTCCAGCGGATATTGCGGCATGACCTGAGCCACGGCGTCGAGGAGCGCCAGGCCCTGCTTCGAATCTTTCAGCCGCTTCAGGGGGTTGCGCTTGGCCTGCCCGGACATCCACAGCTTGTGCAGGGCGAACCAGCGCGGATCGGGGCCGACGATCCGGGCCGGCGAGCCGTCCCGACAGACGACCACGCGATCGACGTAACGCCCGTTCAGGAGCCATTCCTGTTCCGGAAGGGGTAGGGGGCTGGGCTTGTCCGACGGCGACAGAGTCACCGCTCTCGACGGGGCCACGACCACCTCGACCTCATAGGCCTTGGCGTTGCGCGCCTGGAAGGTGCGCTCCATCTTGACCGTATAGGTCGGGTCCACCGATTTCAGCATGTCCCAGAGGATCTGGACTCCGTCGCCGGCCTCGCGCGCGGACCAGGCCATGTCGAGGTCGTCCGTTTCGCCGGGCGCGTCGCGGAGGAAACCGCCGGCTTCGAGGGCGTAGGCGGGCATGGCGTTTGTTCCAACGACTAGGACGTGGCCGCCGAGCAGGCGCCGGCGGTCGGCTTCGCGCAGGATGGCGCCGGCGGCCTCCGCCAGCATCGGAACGCGCAGGGCGCGGCAGAGCCGGCCCGACTCGTCCAGGGCGTCGCGGCTGCCGTCGCGACGGGCCTTGGTGGCGGTCTTCAACTGGTGATAGGCCGTGAAACGCGTCAGGTTCTCGGCAGACAAGGGGCCGAGACTCCGGCCGTTGCCCCCACGATCATGAATCTCATAGAGGTACTCCCGGCCGCCGACCGTTTTGCGACGCAGATCGTATGGCAGTTCCCGGAGGGTTTGCTCCGCGGCCATCCAGACGCCATAGCGCTGCTCAAGGTTGATCAGCGCGCGCGCCTGGTCGTCGGAAAAGGGCTCGATGCTCACAGGGCATTATCCCACATTTTCACGATTTCGGGAAATGTGGGATAAACCGGCGTGTCCGGGTGGCAGGGAGCGCGCGCTACTTCCGCCGCGTCTTCTTGACGATGCCGGTGAAGGTCAGCACCGGGCGGCCGCCGGTGGTGATCATGCCGCGGAGGAACACCAGGGACTTGCCGCCGCGGGTGACTTCGCCGCGGGCTTCGAGGATCTCGCCTTCCTGGGCGGCGTCGAGGAATTCGCCGCTGAGGGAGGCGGTGACCGAGCCGGTTCCCTGCAGGGCGTCGCTACCGATGCAGAACAGGGCGTAGTCGGCGAAGGTCATCAGGCAGCCGCCGTGCATGAAGCCGCCGCCGTTCATGTGCTTGCGCTCGGCGCGGAAGGCGCAGACCACCTGACCGTCCTCATCGGTCTTCTGGTAGAACGGCCCGGCGAGCAGTTCGAAGGGATCGGTGCTCCACAGCTTCCAGCCGGCCCATTCGCCTTCGGTGACTTCCTGGGGGACCCAGGGGGCCTGCGCGTCGCCGCCGTCCATGCTTTCGATTCCTCGTTCGCTGGCCTAATGGGGCGGTCGGAAGAACGATGCAAGCGCCTATCAGGAGAAGACGTCCCATGGCCCTCGACGCCGAAACCCGCGACCAGCTGATCGACACCGTCCGCCGCTTCGTCGCCGAGAAGCTGCGGCCGATCGAGGCCCAGGTGGCGGACGACGACGCCGTGCCGCCGGAAATCCTGGCCGAGATGCGGGCGCTTGGCCTCTATGGCCTGACGATCCCCGAGGAATACGGTGGCCTGGACCTGTCGATGGAGGACGAGTGCCTGGTCGGCATCGAGCTGGGCCGCACCAGCCCGGCGTTCCGTTCGGCCTTCGGCACCAATGTCGGCATCGGCAGCCAGGGGCTGGTGATGTTCGGCACGCCGGAACAGAAGGCCAAGTGGTTGCCGGACATCGCCTCGGGCGAGCTGGTGACGTCCTTCGCCCTGACCGAGCCGGAAGCCGGCTCCGACAGCGCCTCGGTGCAGACCCGGGCCACGCGGGACGGCGACGTCTATGTGCTCAACGGCGCCAAGCGCTACATCACCAACGCCAACAAGGCGGGGCTGTTCACGGTGATGGCCCGCACCAACCCGGACATACGCGGCGGCGGCGGGGTGTCGGCGTTCCTCGTGCCGCGCGACCTGCCGGGCCTTTCGATCGGCAAGCCCGAGAAGAAGATGGGTCAGCAGGGCGCCCATATCTGCGACGTGATCTTCGACAACGTTCGCGTGCCGGTGGAGAACCGCCTGGGCGGGGAGGGCGAGGGCTTCAAGGTGGCGATGCAGGTGCTCGACCGCGGGCGGTTGCACATCTCGTCGGTGTGCATCGGCGTCGCCGAACGGTTGATCACCGACTGCGTCGCCTACGCCACCGAGCGCAAGCAGTTCGGCCAGGCGATCTCGTCGTTCCAGCTGATCCAGGGCATGATCGCCGACTCCAAGACCGAGGCGATGGCGGCGCGGGCGCTCACCTTGGAAAGTGCGAGGAAGCGTGACTCCGGCCAGAGCGTCACGCTCGAGGCGGCGGCGTCGAAATACTACGCCTCGGAGATGGTCGGACGGGTGGCCGACCGGGCGGTGCAGATCTTCGGCGGCGCCGGCTATGTGGCGGATTACGGCATCGAGCGGCTGTACCGCGACGTGCGCATCTTCCGCATCTACGAAGGCACCAGCCAGATTCAGCAGGTGGTCATCGCCCGGGAGACGTTGAAGCGTGGGGGGTAGGACGCGGGGGGCCCGCACCTGCCTAAATAGGCGGATTGTCGCGATGTCCGCGCTCTGCGAAGTCTGACGCCGGACCATGGGCATTTCTCATCGGTCGGGGGCGGACCGATGACCTTGAAGACGCGACGGGGTTTCCCTGGACTGGGCGTCGCGCTCGTTCTGGCGTCATTGGGCCTTGCGCGCCCAGCGTCGGCCTATGTCGTGACCTACACCTACACAGGGGTCATCACCAACGGCAACTATGACGACAACTATGACCACCTGGGGATCTTCGGCGCGCCGACCAATCTCAATGGTCACGCGTTCAAGCTGGTCTACACGCTGAACTCGACGTTCGGCGATATCATCACCTTTCAGGACGCGACCAGTTACAAGCAGACCTACAGGGCGGTGGGCGCCGGCTACGATCCCAACCCTTTGGCGCAACTCACGCCTGTCACGGCCGACCTGACCCTGGGGGCCGTGACCTATCATTTCGACGGCGAAAAGAACCCAGGCGACGCGGGCTCCGCGTTCACCTTTAGCCAGATCAATGTCGGATACCTTTTCACCGATACGGAGCAGAACGTCAAACACAGCCTGGACTTGAATTCCTACGTCGATATCTTTGCGCGATCCTACAATTTCGTTCAGCCCGACCATTTCAATCAGAGTTACGCGATCGAGTTCGACAACCCACCTGGCGGTCAGACGCGAGACCCGAATTTTTACACGGATGGTGCGTTCTATATTCGACCGACGTCGTCCGACCTGTTGTCCTTCACTCACGGCGCCTTCGCCGCGGACAGGCTGGTGGTGACGGTTTCCGACGCAGTCGGCGGCGTGCCCGAGCCCGGGACCTGGGGGCTGACCCTGTTCGGTTTTGGACTGTTGGGGGCGCGGCTGCGATCACGGCGCATTGCAACTTTGCAATAAAAACGGCATCGTCGCCGCCGGGCTGGTCCGGGGGCGTGATGACGTCGATAGTGCTTGTCGAAGACCATCCGCTGTTTCGCGACGGTTTCGCCGCCATGGTCGGCCGGCACCGGCCGGACTGGCGGCTGCGCGGCGCGGGCACGGCGGCAGAGGGGCTCGACGCTCTGGGCGACGGCCGGTCGGTCGATCTGGCGATCATCGACATCAATCTCCCGGACATGGATGGATTCGACGCCGCGCGAGCGTTCGCCGTCCGGGCGCCGTTGACGCCGCGGGTGTTGATTTCTGGACGGGCGGACGACGCCGCCAGGCAGCGCAGCCGCGACTGCGGCGCGTCGGGCTTCATCTCGAAGGCGGCGTCGCCGATGCGCATCCTCGGCCTGCTGGATCAGGTCCTGATCGGGGGGACCGCGTTCGAGCCCGACATCGAGGCGGTGGCCAGGGTGGCGCTCACCGCGCGTCAGCTTCAGGTGCTGACCCTGTTGGCCGAAGGCTGCCCCAACAAGATGATCGAACGCCGGATGGCGCTGGCGCCGCGGACGGTGCGTGCGCATCTCACCGAGATCTTCCACGCCCTGGGGGCCGACGGACGGGTGCAGGCCATTCTGCGGGCGCGTGAATTGGGGCTGATCGCTTGACCGCGACGACTGGTGCGGCGCCGGCGCGCAATCGCATCGACGACGCCTGTGTCCGCACCCTGTTCCGACAACTGCCCAACAGCTTCGCCGCCGCCGGGGTCGTCACGGCCTATATGGCGGCCACCGCGGCGCCCTTCGCTTCGGCGGTGACGATCGGACTTTGGCTGGCGGTGCAACTTTCCACCCAGGCCATGCGGGGATGGCTGCTGTTGCACTACCGTCGCCTCGGGACCGATGACAGCGGCCGGCGGCGCGAGACGGCCGCCCGGCTCAACACGCTCTACATGTTGTCCGCAGGTCTGGTCTGGGGCGCGACCGCGTTCCTGTTCATGGACGCGGCCCATCCGATCACCGTCGCCCTGACCCTGTGCGGCCTCTACGGCATCGCCGGCGGCAGCGTGCCCGGCAACGCCTATCGGCCCGTGGGGCTGTTTCTGTTCATCGGGGCGATTTTCGGCCTGGTGATGCTGCGCTTGGCCCTCATGGGAGACCGAGGCTATCTGGTTCTCGGTCTGGCGTCGCTGGCCTATGCGGCCATCCTGGCGTCCTTCTGCCGGGTGCAGAATCGGGAAATCCGTGAGGGCTTCGCCATCCGGTTCGAGAACGAACGGCTGGTGGCGGCGCTGGAGGTCGAAAAGGCCGAGGCGGAGGCCGCCCGCGCCCGCGCCGAACAGGCCAATCTCGGCAAGTCGCAACTGCTGGCGGCCGCCAGCCATGACCTTCGCCAGCCGCTGCATGCGCTCAGCCTGTTCGCCGAGTCGCTCGATTCCCTGGCCCTGGACACCGCGGCCAGGGACGTGGTGGCGCGGATTCAGACCAATGTCGCGGCCATGGAAAGCCTGTTCAACGGGCTGCTGGACATGTCCCGCCTGGAGGCCGGCGTCGTGCGCAGCCGGATGGCGCCGATGAGCCTGCGGTCTCTGTTCGACCGCCTGTCGGGCTACTGCGACGGGCTGGCCGAACGGGAGGGCGTCGACCTGCGCTTTCGCGACACGGACCTGTGGGTGATGGGCGACGCCGTCCTGACCGAGCAGATCTGCGTCAATCTGCTGACCAACGCGATCCGCTATGCGCCGGGCGGCGGCGTTTTGGTGGCGGCGCGCCGGCGCGGAGGGCGTGTGTCGATCGCGGTGACCGATACGGGCATGGGCATTGCCGAGGACGATCAGGCGCGGATCTTCGACGCCTTCGTGCAGCTGGGCAATCCGGAGCGCGACCGCGGCAAGGGTCTGGGCCTCGGCCTGGCCATCGCCCGTCGGCTGGCGGCGCTTCAGGAGTCGCGGATCATATTGGAGACGCGGCCTGGGCGGGGCTCGCGCTTCAGCTTCGATCTCGCCCCGGCCAAACCGGCCGCCGAACCTGTCAGGGTCGCGGCCGCGCCCGACCTCGTCGCGGGGCTGCGCCTGCTGGTGATCGACGACGATCCGGCGGTGCGCGACAGCACCGGCCTGCTGCTGCGCCAATGGGGCGTGTCGGTCGCGCTCGCCGCCGACGTCGCCGAGGCCGACCGTCTGATCGCGGGCGCCGACCCGTTCGATATCTGTCTTTCCGACTATCGCCTGCCCGGGATCCTCACCGGCCTCGACGTCATCGCGCGTCTGAAAGGCCGTCGCGGCGCGCCGCGGGCCTTCGCCCTGCTCACCGGCGACATGGATTCCGGCCTGCTGGAGGAGGCCGACGCCGCCGGGATCGTCATCGTCCACAAGCCCGCCCAGCCCGCCCGGCTGCGGGCCCTGCTCAACCACCTGGCTCAGGCCTGAGGGCGACCCTGCCTATATAGGCGGATTGCGACCCCTCGGCGCCTCTGCGAAGCCTGATCGACAGGCTAGACTCCCGGGGAAACCACGCGAACTATGAAGACCTTCACGCTCTGCGCCCTACTGACTGTGGCCGCCGCGCCCGCGGCCCAGGCGGCCATCACCTTCGAGTCGATGTCCACCGAAATCACGGCCGAGACGCAATCGGGCGCCGCGTCGTCTGTGGACCCGCACTTCGACAGCTCGCCCGCCATGGCCAACCTGCTGGATTCCGCGAGCGGACATACCGCCGATGGCGGCTCGGCCAACACGGTCGGCACGGTGGCGGTCGTCTATTCGGGCGGACTCATAACCGCGACCTTTTCCGCGACGGCGGACGCGACGAAGGTCACGAACCTGGCCAATGCCGCGCAACACTACAAGATTATTTACGAATTCACTGTCGATACACCAGCGATCTTCACCCTGGCCTATACAATGGCCCAGACTCATGCCGAGTTGGGCGCGGACACCCAATTCGGGAGGGACCGGGCCTATTATTTTCTGGATGGCTTCAGCGTGCCTGACCGTTCGGGCGGCGAGTTCTTCCAAGACAATCGAACCCTGGAGGCCGGCGCGAGTTCGAACCCCGTGGTCACCACCCTCACCCCCGCTTTCTGGCGGCTGACTATCATCGGCGATACCGGGGTGACGGTCTATCAGCCCGGCTTCGGCTCGCTCAACCAGACCGACATCTTCACCTTCCCGTCCGGGTCCGTGCCGGAGCCGGCGACCTGGGCGATGATGATCGCCGGGATGGGCATGGCCGGGGCCGGCCTGCGGCGCCGTTCCAACGGCATCCGCGAGACATTGAACCGCGCAGGGTAGGGGCGGGGACCGTCCCGAGCGGGCGAGGCGTCTCAAAGGCCGTTTTTCAACGCCAAGACGCCAACGACGCCAAGAGGTGATTGCCTCGTCGGCGCCGGCCGTCGGGCTCTGATCACGGGGTCATTTGGCGCGCTCCGCGCGCGATCTGTTTTCACCGCCCGCGAAATATCCGGGGAGGTGGGTCGGGCGCCATGACGTCCTGGGCGTGTTGGCGTTTCAAGGCCGCGCCAACGATCTTCGCTGGTTTGTGTGCGGTTTGAAATGGTGCGCCGCCACACTTCGGCCGCCGGCTTCGGCGACTAGCGCGCTTTGAAGCGGGAGTTCGATTTGTCGAGGCGCGGCGTGTTGAGACAAGTCTCCCTGGCGGTTCTTGCCACCGCCATGGCCATGCCGGCGTTCGCGGTTGCGGCGGATGCGGCCGACACCGCGCCATCGACGGTGCAGGAGGTGGTGGTCACCGCCCGCCGACTGAACGAGGCGCGGGCCTCGATCCAGCCCCAGCTCGGCGCCTCGGTTTACACCATCGACGCCAAAGCGCTCGCGGCCATGCCGGGCGGCGACGATGTCGCGCTCAACCAGGTGGTGCTGCAATCGCCGGGCGTGGCGCAGGACTCCTTCGGTCAGCTGCATGTGCGCGGCGAGCATAATGGCCTGCAGTTCCGGCTCAACGGCGTGATCCTGCCCGAGGGGCTGAGCGTGTTTAGCCAGGCGCTGAGCCCCAGGCTGGCCGAGAAGGTCGAGCTGATCACCGGCGCGCTGCCGGCGCAGTACGGCCTGCGCACCGCCGGCATCATCGACATCACTACCAAGACCGACCCGCAGAAGAACGCCGGCGACGTGTCGATCTATGGCGGCGCCCACGGCGAGATCGAACCGAGTTTCGAATACGGCGGCAGCGTCGGAACCCTGAACGTCTTCACCTCGGCCAGCTATCTGCACACCAAGCTGGGGATCGAGTCGCCGGACGGCGCCTCGACGCCGCTGCATGACGTGTCGGACCAGTTTCAGGGCTTCGCCTATGTCGAGGACATCCTCGACGAGACCACCCGGGTGTCGGCGATCCTGGGAGCGTCGAACGATCGGTTCCAGATCCCCAACCGGCCGGGGCTCAGCCCGGACCTGATGTTCGGGCCGAACGGCGATCAACCGCTGACCGTGAACGGCCAATCCGGATTTGCCAGCGGCGCGCTCAATCAGAGCCAGAAGGAGGCGACCTACTACGGCGTGGTCAGCCTGCTGCGAACCACCGACGACGTCACCGGCCAGCTGTCGGTATTCGCGCGCTATTCCAGCCTGACCTTCGTTCCCGATCCGCTTGGCGACCTGCTGTTCAACGGCGTCGCCCAGTCGGCCGACAAGCAGGATACGTCGGTCGGGTTCCAGGCCGAGGGCGTTTTTCATTTGGGCGAGGCCCATACCCTGCGCGGCGGGGTGATTGGCCAGGCGGACCGGGCGACCAGCGACACCGCCTCCCAGGTGATTGCGCTGAGCCCCACCGGAACCCAGCTCGGCGACCGGCCGGTGACCATTGTCGATCGCGGCGGCCGGACGGCCTACACCATCAGCGCCTATCTGCAGGACGAGTGGAAACTGGCGACCGGGCTGATCCTTAACTACGGCGCGCGGTTCGACGAATTCGACGGCTTTCGCAGCGAGACCCAGCTCAGCCCGCGGGTGAACCTGGTCTGGCAGCCGACCTCGACCACCACGGTGCATGCCGGCTACGCCCGGTATTTCTCGCCGCCGCCATTCGAGTTGGTGGCGGCGGAGACGGTGTCGAAGTTCGCCAATACCACGGCCGCCGCGCCGATCGGGGCCGACACGACGCCCTATGCCGAACGGGCCGACTATTTCGACGTGGGCGTGTCGCAGAAGGTGGCCAGGGGCCTGACCTTCGGAGTCGACAGCTATTACAAGCTGGCCCGCAACCTGATCGACGAGGGGCAGTTCGGCGCGCCGATCATCCTGACGCCATTCAACTACGCCAAAGGCCGCCAGTACGGCGTCGAGTTCTCAAGCAGCTACAGCCACGGCCCCCTGACCGCCTACGCCAACCTGGCCCTCGCCCGCAACGAGGGGCAGGGGATCGTCTCCAGCCAGTTCAACTTCGATCCGGCGGTGCTGGCCTATATCGCCAGCCACTATATTCATCTCGACCACGACCAGACCATCACCGCCTCGGCGGGAGCGTCCTATCTGTGGCGGGGCACGCGATTAGGGGGCGACCTGATCTATGGCAGCGGCCTGCGCGCCACCGGGCCGGACGGCATTCCCAACGGCGACCACCTGCCGGGCTACGCCCAGGTCAATCTGTCGCTGTCGCACAGGTTCGAGCGCGGGCCCTTGGGACCGTTGGAAGCGCGACTGGACGTGACCAACGCCTTCGACCGCCGTTACCAGATCCGCGATGGCTCCGGCGTCGGCGTCGGCGCGCCGCAGTACGGACCCCGGCGCGGGATGTTCGCTGGGCTGACGCAGTCGTTCTGATTGGTGGACCCCCGGACGAAGGACCGCTAGGGCTCCCCGATGGGCGGTGATCTTCATATGGGCGGGCTGCTGCTGGCCGTCGGCCTCGCCGCCGGCGCGGCCACGCTGCTGGGCGGCTGGCTGGCTCTGCGACTCGCGGGCAGGATCCATCTGGTGCTTGGGTTCAGCGCCGGGGCGGTAATCGGGGTGGCCCTGCTCGACCTGCTGCCGGAGGCCATGACTCTGGGCCGGGACGGGGCGTTCGGCGCGGCCACCTTCGTCGCCGGCGGTTTTCTCGCCTATCTGATTGTCGACCGCACCTTGCTGATGCTTGCCCATGGCGACGCCCAGCACCGGGGCCATTTCGGCGCCGGCAGCCTGACGGCCCACAGCCTGCTTGATGGATTGGGCATAGGCCTGGGGTTTCAGGCGTCCCCGGCCGTCGGGCTGGCGCTGACCGTGGCTGTGCTGGCTCACGACCTCGCCGACGGCGTCAACACCGTCAACCTCAGCCTGACCGGCTCGAAGAACCCGGTGGTCGCCCGGCGCTGGCTGTGGGCCGACGCCGCCGCGCCGCTAGTTGGGATCGGCTTGAGTCTTTTGATCCGGCCGCCTGCTGGCGTGCTGCCATTGCTGATCGCCCTGTTCGCCGGCTTCTTCCTCTACATCGGCGCCAGCGAACTGCTGCCCGAGAGCCACCACCGCCACCCGAGGGTCTGGACCACCGTCGCGACCGTGCTGGGGGTCGCCTTGATCTGGGTGGTGGTCCGGCTGGCGGAGGGCTGAGCCGATGAGGGCGATCCGGCTGATCCTGCTGCTAATCTGTGCGGGGCTGACGACCGCTTGCGCGCCCACGCTACAACGGGCTGGCCGGCCCGAGATCGGCTTCGCCGGGCCAAGGCTGGAGGCGGACGCGTTCGTCAGCTTTGACGGTGTTCGGCTGGGGCTGAGCCGATGGGACGCCCTGGACGCAACGGGCCAACCGGGCGAGCCCTGGGCGGTGATCATCGGCGTCCACGGGATGAACGACTACGGTAACGCCTTCCACCTGGCCGCGCCCTGGTGGGCGACCCAAGGCGTCAGCACCCTGGCCTATGACCAGCGGGGGTTCGGGCGTTCGCCGCAAAGAGGGATCTGGGCCCCGGACCGGCTGCGGACCGAGGATCTGCGCACCGTGACGGCCTTGGCCAGGGCGCGGTGGCCGCACGCAACGATCACCGTGGCGGGCGAGAGCCTGGGCGGGGCGACCGCCATCGAGGCCTTCGCCGCCGATCCGCCGCCCCAGGCCGACCGGCTGGTCCTGCTCGCGCCGGCGGTGTGGGGATGGAAGAGCCAACCTCTGCCTTACCGCGCCCTGCTGTGGCTGGCGGCGCGCACGGAACCCGGCAAGGTGTTCACCCCGCCGTCCTGGCTGGTGCGCAAGGTCTATCCCACCGACAACATGGCGGAGCTGCGGGGCATGGGTCGTGACCGGTTGATGATCTGGGGCGCGCGATCCGACACTCTCTACGGCCTGGTGGCGACGATGCAGCGGGCCTCGGACGACGCGGCCAGACTGCGCGGGCCGGTGCTGTGGCTCTATGGCGCGCACGATCCGATCATTCCGGCGGGCGCGACGGCGCGGGCAGTGCGGCGGCTGTCGCCGACCGTGCGGACCGCCTGGTATCGCGACGGCTACCACCTGCTGATGCGCGACAAGGAAGGGCCGATGGTGTGGGCCGACGTGCTGGCCTTCATCCGCGATCCCAAGGCGCCCCTGCCGTCGGGCGCGCCGCCGGTTCCCGCCGTCAGGCGTTGAACCCCGCCTCGGCGAAGTCGATCATTCGCCGCAGCAGGGCCTCGACGTCGCTTTCGCGCGTCAGACCTTCGCTGAGGACGTGCAGGCGGTCGAACTCGGCGAAGCGGTTGTTGTGGATCATGCCGAGCACGAAATGCAGCCGCCAGTAGATCTCCTCGCGCGGCAGGTCGGGGCGGGCCAGGATCAGGGCGTCGGCGAAGCGGCGCAGGTGGGAGACATCGGTCCTCAGCACCTCCCGCACCGCCTCGGCGCCTTCGCTGCGCGCGCGAATGATGAACTGCATGGCGATACGTCGGGCCGGGCTACGGCCCGACCAGCGCAGCGGCGGCTCGATCAGGGCGGCGAGGATCTCCCGCACCGGCGGGCGGCCGTCGTGGCGGCCCTCGGCCTCGTGCAGCATCCGGGCGCGCTCGCGGTTCAACTCGGCGGTGCGCCGCCGGAAAATCTCGAACAGCAAGGCGTCCTTGGAGCCGAAATGGTAGTTGACGCTGGCCAGGTTGACGCCGGCCTCGGCGGTGATGTCGCGAACGGAGACGTTCCGGAAGCCGTTGATGGCGAACAGCCGTTCGGCCGCCGCGATCACCGCGGCCTTGGTGGCGGCGTCATCGGACTCCGGAGGAAAGTCTTCCAGCCCCTCGATGGGGCCGGACGGCGGCGGGGCGTCGGTCATGGCCTGGATCGGTATCGTGGCGCCGGTTCCGCGGCGCGCGGGCGCCCCCCGGGCGCGTTATCCTTAGAGGTTACCGGACCAGTTCTCTCATCGCCTTGTCGAGGCCCTGGATGGTCAGGGGGAACATCCGGTCGCCGATCAACTGGCGCATGACGCCGATCGAGGGCGTGTGGTCCCAGTGGCGCTGCGGGGTCGGGTTCAGCCAGGCCACCGCTTCCCAGGTGTTGGCGACCCGGTCCATCCACACCGCGCCGGGCTCCTCGTTCCAATGCTCCACCGAACCGCCCGGATAGGTGATCTCATAGGGGCTCATGGTGGCGTCGCCGACGAAGATGATTTTGTAGTCCCGGCCATACTTGTTGAGGATGTCCCAGGTGTCGAGCTTCTCGGCGTGCCGGCGCCGGTTGTCCTTCCACACGCCCTCGTAAAGGCAGTTGTGGAAGTAGAAGAACTCCATGGTCTTGAACTCCGTGCGCGCGGCGCTGAACAGCTCCTCGCAGACGCGGATGTGGCTGTCCATCGAGCCGCCGATGTCGAAGAAGATCAACACCTTGATGGTGTTGCGCCGCTCCGGCTGCATGATCAGGTCGAGATAGCCCTTGTTGGCCGTCTCCTTGATGGTGCCCTTGATGTCCAGTTCGTCGGGCGCGCCCTGGCGGGCGAACTTGCGCAGGCGGCGCAGGGCGATCTTGATGTTGCGGGTGCCCAGCTCGACGGAATCGTCGAGGTTCTTGTACTCGCGCTTGTCCCACACCTTGATGGCCTTGCCGTGCCGGCCCTTGTCCTGGCCGATGCGGATGCCTTCCGGATGATAGCCGTCGGCGCCGATGGGGAAGTTCTTGCCGCGGCCGCGGGCGTTCTCGTCACCCTCCTCGTCGCCGTCGCCTTCGCCCTGGCCTTCCTTCATCCGCTCCTTGAGCATTTCCATCAGCTTGTCGAAGCCGCCCATGGCCTCGATCTGCTTCTTTTCCTCGTCGGTGAGGAAGCTCTCGGTCAGGCGCTTGAGCCATTCGGCGGGGATGTCGGTGGCGCGGTCGGCCGACACCAGTTCCAGGCCCTTGAAGACGTGGCCGAACACTACGTCGAAGCGGTCGAGGAACTTCTCGTCCTTCACCAGGGCCGAGCGGGACAGGTAGTAGAAATCCTCGACCCGGCGCTCGATCACGCCCTTGTCCATGCCCTCCATCAGCATGAGGTATTCCTTCAGCGTCACCGGGATCTTGGCGGAACGCAGTTCGGTGAAGAACTTCATGAACATGGGCGGCTCTCTCTCGCGGGTCGCCGAAGCCCGAACAGGCCCGGCGGCGGACGAACAGTCGTTTGATCGAAGATGGAGGTCCGGAGGTTTTCTGTCCAGCCCGAACCGGCGGGGCGCTTCCGGGTTCCTGGCTAAAAACCCTTCGCGGGCGTGATCAGGGAAGACCGGCTGCGCGAGGTGGCGGAAAGTTCGTCCTTCAACGCCAAGGAGCCAAGTCGCCGCTGACCTACCCTCTGCGCATGATGAATTCGTGGTCGCGGGTCTGGCCGACCTTGAAGTGGTATTCGCCGACCTTGTCGAAGCCGAGCCGACCGTAGAGCTTCTGGGCGCCGTGGTTCTGGGACCAGACGCCGATCCACAGAGGGGTGAAGCCCTCGGCCTCCAGCCAGTTCAGGGCGACGTTTAACAGGCGCGAACCGCGACCGCCGCCCTGCCAGGCCTTGCGCAGATAGAC
This sequence comes from uncultured Caulobacteraceae bacterium, assembly GCA_903870555.1. Taxonomy (GTDB): domain Bacteria; phylum Pseudomonadota; class Alphaproteobacteria; order Caulobacterales; family Caulobacteraceae; genus Acaudatibacter; species Acaudatibacter boreus. Next base: position 8,862 of record CAIQDO010000138.1, on the reverse strand, counting down.
CCGCTTCAGCTCGCCGCCGGTCGGACCGACGTCGGGGTGCGGCAGGCCGCAGGGCCCCGCGAGAGCGAAACCGATCGCCTCGCCGCCTGTCTCGAGCAGCCAGGCCCCGTAGCGTGGATCGGCGAGCTGGGCCCGCGCCGGCTCGATGGCGTAGGCTTCGGCGAGGAAGGCTGCCAGGTCCGCGGGCGGATAGAGGTGCGCAAAAGCGTCGCAGAATGTTTCGGCGCCGAGCGCGCAAAGCGTCTCGGCGTCTGTCACGCCCGCCCGGCGTATCGTCTCTTCGACCATGGTCTTTCCCCTGGAGCCGCATTCGTTTCCGGCCGCGGCCGCTCGCCTTTCGGCGGGCGACGCTGTATCAGCCCTTGAGCGTGGGTGCGACCCGCCGGGGCCGCCGGAGTCGGTCGTCGCCCCGTACGGGCGCAAAATGGGGATGAGTGCATGGCCGGCGCCGTGATCCTGGTCCGCCATGGCGAGCCGGCCCTGTCGCGGCGGGTGATGCTCACGGCTGGCGACTACCGGGACTGGTGGGCGCGCTACGAAGAGGGCGGCCTGAAGCCCGATCAGGCTCCGCCGGCCGAATTGGTGACCCTGGTCCGGTCGGCCGACACGGTGCTGGCCTCGACCCGCGAAAGGGCCCGCCAAAGCGCTCTCGCCATCACCCAAGGCCGACCGTTCGTCAGCGATCCGCTGTTCATCGAGGCGCCTCTGCCCTCGCCGCCGCTGCCGCGCTGGTTCCGGTTGTCGCCCAAATGGTGGGGCGTGCTGTCGCGGTTCTGGTGGGCGGTGTTCAACTATCATGATCGACAGGAATCGGTCGCCGAGGCCACCGTCCGCGCCGGCAAGGCCGCCGACCAGCTGAGTGACTACGCCGCCGACGACCGGGTGGTGGTGCTCGTCGCCCACGGCTATTTCAACTTCATGATCGGCCGGGCCCTGATCGCCCGGGGTTGGCGCCGCAAGGTCGACCAGGGCTATCGCTACTGGGCGTTCCGGCGCTTCGAACCGCCGGCTTCATGAGCCGCCGGCTCGTGTTGCGGCCGGGCGCCCGCCTCGGCTAGGGTGGCCGGATGACGACGATCTGGAGGCGCGCGCGCGCTCATGGCTGAAGACCCCGACATCGCCGCCCTGACCTTCGAGCAGGCCCTGGCGGAACTCGAAAAAATTGTCGCCGAACTCGAATCAGGCAAGGCGGAACTGGAACGGTCCGTCGACGTCTATCGGCGCGGCGCCCTGCTGAAGACCCATTGCGAAGGCAAGCTTCGTGCGGCCCAGCTGCAGGTCGAGAAGATCATCCTCGGTCCCGGCGGCGCGGTGGGCGTCGAATCGGCCGAGTTCGCCTGAAGGTGGCCGCCATCCTCGCCAATCGAATCGCCCAGGCTGCGGACCTGGTCACCGTCGCCCTCGACGAACTGCTGCCCCGGGCCGAAGGGCCGGAGGCCCGTCTGACCGAGGCCATGCGGTATGCCGCCCTCGGACCCGGCAAACGCCTGCGGCCGTTCTTCGCCCTTGAGGCGGGGCGGATCTTCGACCTGCCGGAACGCTCGGTGCTGCGCGCCGCCTGCGCCCTGGAGTGCGTGCACGCCTACAGTCTGGTTCACGACGACCTGCCGTGCATGGACGACGACGACCTGCGCCGAGGGCGCCCCACGGTGCACAAGGCCTATGACGAGGCCACCGCCGTGCTGGTCGGCGACGCCCTGCTGACCATCGCTTTCGAGCTGCTGGTCGATCCCGACACCCACCCAAGCGCCGAGGTCCGCGTCGAGCTGGTGCGAATCCTGGCCGTGGCGTCGGGCGCGCGGGGCATGGTGGGCGGCCAGATGATCGACATTCTCGGCGTGCGCGACGATCTCGGCGAGGTGGCGCGGATGCAGCGGATGAAAACCGGCGCCCTGATCGCCTGCGCCTTCGAGCTGCCTTTGGCCATGGCCCGGCCCAAGGACGCCGAGCGCAACGCCCTGATGGCGTTCGGTCGGGATATCGGTCTGGCCTATCAGATCGTCGACGACGTGCTGGACGCCGAGGGCGACATAGTGTCGCTAGGGAAGGCGGCCGGCGGCAAGGACGCCGCCCTCGGAAAGACCAACTTCGTCACCTTGCTTGGGGTCGAGGCGGCCAAGAGCCGCATCGCTCATCTGGTGGCGCAAACCAAGGCGCACCTCGACCAGTTCGGCGACAAGGGGCAAATCTTGCGATCGGCCGTGGATTTCGTGCTAGAGCGAAGAACTTGAGACTCTCACCGGGCCATTCTCAGGCTTGAATCGTCGACACAAACACAGGCGGCGCGCCCCGGGTCCGCCGCAAGGCGGGGGCGCCTGACAGGTCCTATCATGGGTTTATCCACTCCACTTCTCGACACGGTCGACGATCCCGCTGACACCCGCGGCCTGTCGATTCCAGAACTGCGACGGCTCGCCGACGAACTTCGCGCCGAGACGGTCGACGCCGTCTCGGTGACCGGCGGTCACCTCGGCGCGGGTCTCGGCGTGGTCGAACTTACAGTCGCGCTGCATCATGTTTTCGAGACGCCAAAGGACATCCTGATCTGGGATGTCGGCCATCAGGCCTATCCCCACAAGATCCTCACCGGACGCCGCGACCGTATCCGCACCCTGCGCCAGGGCGACGGCCTGTCTGGCTTCACCAAGCGCGCCGAGAGCGACTACGACCCGTTCGGCACCGCACACGCCTCCACCTCGATCTCGGCGGCCCTCGGCTTCTGCGTGGCGCGCGACCTGCGCGGCGAGGACAACGCCGTCATCGCCGTGATCGGCGACGGCTCGATGAGCGCCGGCATGGCCTATGAGGCGATGAACAACGCGGCCGAGGCGACCAAGCGGCTGATCGTCATCCTCAACGACAATGACATGTCGATCGCCCCGCCAGTGGGCGGCATGAGCGCCTATCTGGCCGGACTGGTGTCTGGCCACACCTATCAGCGCGTTCGCCGGCTGGGCAAGGAAGTTGCCAGCCATCTGCCGCGGCCGTTCAAGGACATGGCCCGCAAGGCCGAGGAATTCGCCCGCGGCATGGCCACCGGCGGCACCTTCTTCGAGGAACTCGGCTTCTACTATGTCGGGCCGATCGACGGGCACAATCTCGAGCACCTCGTGCCGGTGCTGAAGAACGTCCAGCAGATCCAGGACCGTCCGGTGCTGATCCACGTGGTCACCCAGAAGGGCAAGGGCTACGCCCCCGCCGAGAGCGCGGCCGACAAGCTTCACGCCGTGGTCAAGTTCGACGTCGTCACCGGCCAGCAATCCAAGCCCGCGCCGTCCAATATTCCCAGCTACACCAAGGTGTTCGCCCAGGAGCTGATCAAGCGGGCGGAGATCGACGAGACCATCATCGGCATCACCGCCGCCATGCCCTCCGGCACGGGGCTGGACCTGTTCGCCAAGCGCTTCCCGGCCCGCAGCTTCGACGTCGGTATCGCCGAACAGCACGCGGTCACCTTTGCCGCCGGCCTTGCCGCCGACGGCATGAAGCCCTTTTGCGCCATCTATTCGACTTTCCTCCAGCGCGGCTACGATCAGGTCGTTCATGACGTGGCGCTGCAACACCTGCCTGTGCGCTTCGCCATCGACCGGGCCGGCCTGGTTGGCGCCGACGGCCCGACCCACGCCGGGAGCTTCGACATCGGCTATCTCGGCGCGCTTCCAGGGTTCGTGCTGATGGCCGCCGCCGACGAGTCCGAACTGGCCCATATGGTGGCGACCGCCGTGGCCATCGACGACCGGCCCAGCGCGTTCCGCTTCCCGCGCGGCGACGGCGTGGGGGTGACCATTCCCGAACTGGCCGAACCGCTGGAGATCGGCAAGGGCCGGATCGTCCGCGAGGGCACGGCCGTGGCCATCTTGTCGTTCGGCACCCGCCTGGCCGAAAGTCTGAAGGCGGCCGACCTGTTGGCCGCGCGGGGCTTCTCGGCGACGGTCGCCGACGCCCGGTTCGCCAAACCGCTCGATGTCGATCTGATCCTGCGCCTGGCGCGGGAGCACGAGGCGCTGATCACGGTGGAAGAGGGCTCGGTGGGCGGCTTCGGCGCCTTCGTGCTGCACGCCCTGGCCGAACACGGGGCCCTGGACCGCGGCCTGAAGGTCCGCACCCTCACCCTGCCCGATATCTTCCAGGACCAGGACAAGCCCGACGCGATGTACGCCGCCGCCGGGCTCGACGCCGACGGCATCGTCCGCGCGGCCCTGTCGGCCCTCGGGGCGGAACGCGTCGCCCAGGGGCTGCGCGCCTGATATTCCCCATGCGCCGTCGCGCGGCGCCCGCCGTCGATGTGGCGGCGCTGATCGAGGCGCTGGATGAGCCCGCCGCCCTGTGCGAGGCCGATGGCGCCCTGACCCTGACCAACGCCGCCTGGCGCGAGGCGGTCGGCCCCGCGTCCCGGACCCCGGGCGGCCCCGCCGGCCTGTTCGCCGCCTTCCGCGCCGCCCGCCGGGACCGGCGCGGGGTGGCGCCCTGGCCCGGCAAACCCGATGGTCATGTCGTGTCCATCTCCGTGGCCGGAGCGGACACCTACCTGCTGCGGTTGCGTTCCGATCACCGCGCCGACAACGATCCCGTCACCGCGGCCGGCTCCGAGCTGCGCCAGCAGCTCGCCCAACGCCAGAAGATGGAGGCGGTCGGACAGCTGGCCGGCGGCGTCGCGCACGACTTCAACAACCTGCTCAGCGCCGTGGGCATGAGGGTGGACGAGTTGCTGCTGCGACACCCCCTGGGGGATCCAGCCTATGAGAACCTCAGCGAGGTGCGCGAGGGCCTCAACCGCGCCGCCGCCCTGGTGCTGCAGCTGCTGACCTTCTCGCGCAAGGCCACGGTGCGCCGCGAGGTCCTCGATCTGACCGTCACCCTGCTGGATTTCGAAATCCTGCTGGGCCGGCTGCTGCGGGAGAACATGCGGCTGGAGACCGACTATGCCGCCGACACGCCGCTGGTGCGGGTCGACAAGGGGCAGATCGAGACGGCGATCATGAACCTGGTGGTCAACGCCCGCGACGCCCTGCGGGCCGGCGGCGGCGGGACGATCCGCCTGCGCACCGCCCGTGTCCCGGCCGCCGCCGCCGCCGGGCTCGGCCATCCCGGCCCGATCCCGGCCGGGGACCTGGCGCTGATCGAGGTGGCCGACGACGGGCCTGGCATCGACCCGGCGGTGATCGACAGCATCTTCGAGCCGTTCTTCACCACCAAACCGGCCGGCGAGGGGACCGGCCTGGGCCTGGCCACGGTCTATGGCGTTGTGCAGCAATCGGGCGGCGCCATCATCGCGACCTCGGCGGCTGGGCGCGGCGCGGCGTTCCGCATCTTCCTGCCGGCCTGTGTGGCCCGGCTGGCCCCGCCTCCGGCCGAGCCGCCGCCACGCCGGCCGCCGCGCGACCTGTCCGGGTCCGGGCTGATCCTGTTCGTCGAGGACGAGGATCGGGTGCGGGACATAGCGGCGCGGCTGCTGCGCGAGCGGGGCTATGAGGTGATCGAGGCGGCGGACGGGGAGGCGGCCCTGGAGCTGGCCATGGCCAACGCCGGCCGCATCGACCTGATGATCTCCGATGTTTCCATGCCGGGCATGGACGGCCCGGCGCTGCTCAAGGCGGCCCGGCCCTATCTGGGCGCCGCGCCGGTGATGTTCATCTCCGGCTACGCCGAATCGGAGTTTTCCGACCTGCTGGAGGGCCAGACCGACGTCTCCTTCCTGGCCAAGCCCCTGCGCCTGCAGAGCCTGGCCGAAGAGGTCAAGGCGCGGCTGCGGAGATCCTGACGGCGATGATGAAGGAACGGCTGACGGCCCGGGTGATCTTGCTGGACCCCGACGACAGGATACTGCTGATGAAGGGGCGCCTGCCGAGCGACCCGGCGGCGCCGGGGGCCTGGTTCACGGTCGGCGGCGGCGTCGAGCCTGGCGAGTCGATGGTCGAGGCGGCCGTCCGGGAGATCCGCGAGGAGACCGGCTTCACCGACGCCGAGGTCGGGCCGGTGCTGTGGGAAGGCGAACAGATCCACCATGACCGCAAGGGGCGGCCGGTGCGGGTGATGGAACGGTTCATGGTCGCCCGCTGCGCCGGCGGCGTCCCGTCGGCCGAGGGCTGGCAGGCTCTCGAACAGGAGTTTGTCGACGACATTCGCTGGTGGACCCTTGAGGCCCTGACCGCCTGCGAAGAGCCGATCTTCCCGCCCGACCTGGCCGCTCGGCTGGCGACGATTCTGGCGGGTTAGCGGTTCACCGCGGGTTCATGGGGCGGGGGTCAGTTTGGCCTTATCGCGAGGCGGTCGCATCCAACCGGCCGTCGGCGCGTTGACCAGATCACGTCGGGCCTCGCCCAACGACCCAAGGAGTTCAACCATGATCCGTTCCCTACTGCTGGCGGGTCTTGCCGCAGCGGCCTTCGTTCCGTCCCTGGCCCAGGCGCAGGACAGCCGCGAGCGCTGCCTCGAACAAAAGCACGACAACCGCGTCGTGGGGACCATTCTCGGCGGTATCGGCGGCGCCCTGCTGGGCAACGCCATCGGCGAGCACGGCGGCCGGGAAGGTGGCACGATCATTGGCGGGGTCGGCGGGGCGGTGGCCGGCAACGCCATCGGCGCGGGTTCCGTCCACTGCGGTTCGAACCAGTATGGCTACTACGACGACAATGGCCGCTGGATGCCCAACACCGCCACCGCCTACGGCTACTATGACCCGGACGGACGCTGGATCGACACCACCAACCGCGGCTATGCCCCGCCGCCGCCGCGGGAGGCCTATCCGCCCGCGCCTCCCGTGTCTTACGGCGACGGCGATCACTGGCGCGGCGCGCCGATGGATACGCGCGAACGCGAGCGCTGGCTCGAAGAGCGCATCCAGCAAAAGGTTTCCGATGGAACCCTGGAGGATCGCCGCGGACGCCACGCCCTGCGCGAACTCAGCCAGATCCAGCGGATGGATGCCGACTACCGCGGCTATGACGGCCATCTGAACGAGGACCAGCGCCGCGACATCCTCGCCCGCCTCGACGCCGTCCGGTCGGACGTCTGGGGCAATCGCGAGGATCACGACCGCCAGTGATGGTGCGAGAGCTTCGATCGATTTGACCGGAGCCGGCGGGTGGGCGATCCTCAGGAAAAACGAGGACCCGCCCATGCCCGCCGCTGACGAGGCCGTTGTCGACGAACTGATCGAGATGCGCGGTCTGCGCTTCCACTATCGCGACTGGAAGGGGCCGCCCGGCGCCTCGGCGCTGGTGCTGCTCCATGGCTACACCGGACACGCCCGCAGCTGGGACGCCTTCGCCGGCGCCATGACCGACCGCTACCGGGTGATCGCCCTGGACCAGCGCGGCCACGGCGAGAGCGGCTGGGCGGGGGCCGACGGCTATCGGATCGAGGACATGGCCGACGACCTGACGGCCTTCGTCTCGGCCCTCGGCCTGACGGGCTTCACCCTGCTGGGCCTGTCGATGGGCGGGATGGTGGCGATGGAATATGCTGGCCGCCGGCCGGCGGAGCTGGCGGCGGTGGTGATCGTCGACATCGCCCCGGAACTGGTTTCCTCCGGCGCCGGGCGAATCCGCGAGGGGGCCAGGGCAAGCGATATCTTCCCCAGCCGCGACGCCGCCTTCGCCGCCGCCCGCGCCGACAATCCCCGGCCGCCTTTGGCCCACCACCGCCACCGCGTCGACCACAGCCTGATGCGGCTGGCCGACGGGACCTGGACCTGGCGCTTCGACCGGGTTCTGCGCACGGCCTCGGCGCTTCGACCGCGCGACGCCGCCACCGCCTGGCGGTCATGCGAAGCCATCAACGTTCCCGCCCTGTTGATCCGCGGAGCCGAGTCGGACCTGCTGTCGCCCGAGATCGCCGCGCGCATGGTCAAGACCATCCCCGGTGGCCGTTTCGCCGAAGTCGCCGCCTCCGGCCACGCCGTCCCCCTCGACGCGCCCGAGGGCTTCCTGTCCGCGGCCCGGGACTTCCTGACCGGCTGAGTGGGGGCAAGCGGCCTTGAAACGCCAAGACGCCAAGGACGCCAAGACGCCCATCCAAACCCTCCAAGGTTGGCGACAGCATTGGCCGAGGAATTGCGCGCGGAGCGCGCGACAACGTGAGTGGGAGCCCGACCAGGAGCCGGATGAACCGACACCTCTTGGCGTCCCTGGCGTCTTGGCGTTGAAAAACCACGTCCCCGACACGCCACGCTCGCGGAACCGCCCCCAAATCCCGCCCGCCCCTTAAGGGTTCGGGGGGCGTAGCGGGCGCGCGGCGGACTCTGATAGCTTCCGGCCAAACGGCGAAGGCCGGGATGGCCCGGCCGAGACTGGGAGAGTCGAGACAATGCCCAACAGACCGATCGGTGAGACCCGCGCCCTGGCGCTGGTGGGGCCCACCGGGGCCGGCAAGACAGCCCTGATGGAAGCGATGCTGCAGGCCGCCGGGGCGACCGATCGCAAGGTGGGCGACTCCAGCCCCGAGGCCAAGGCGCGCGGCCACTCGGTCGAGCTGAACCTGGCCAGTTTCGACTTCATGGGCGAGCGCTATGCGATCGTCGACTGTCCCGGCTCGCTGGAGCTGTCGGCCGAGGCCGACGCGGCCCTGGCGGCGGTGGACCTGGCGGTGATCGTCGCCGAACCGGAGGCGGCCAAGGCGGTGCTGCTGCAGCCGGTGCTGCGTCAGCTGGAGGCGCTGGGCGTTCCCCGGGCGCTGTTCATCAACAAGATGGACCAGGCGCGCGGCCCGCTGGACGATCTGCTGGCCGCCCTGGCGCCGGTCAGCGCCACGCCGCTGGTGGCGCGGCAACTGCCGATCGTCGAGAACGAGCACGTCACCGGCTATGTCGACCTGGCCCTGGAGCGGGCCTTCGTCAGCCGGACCGGCAAGCCCTCCGAGGCG
>CAIQDO010000137.1 GCA_903870555.1 uncultured Caulobacteraceae bacterium | reverse complement strand
CGGCTGAAGGCCCGGGCGATGGGCAAGACCCGGCTCGACCACTGGGACCGCAATGCGCCGCTCACCACCGCGGCCCCCCGCGCCTACAGCTGGGGCGAGGCCAAGGCCATGGTGCTGGAGTCCTTCGCCGACCTGGCGCCGGCCATGGCCGACCGCGCCCGGGTGTTCTTCGACCGGCCGTGGATCGACGCCCGCCCCCGCGACGGCAAGCAGTCGGGCGCCTATTCCCACCCGGTTACCGCGCCCCGCCACCCCTATGTCTTCCTCAATTTCATGGGCGAGCGCCGGGATGTCCTCACCCTGGCGCACGAACTGGGCCACGCGGTGCACCAGACCCTCGCCGCTCCGCAGGGCACCCTGCTGGCCGACACGCCCCTGACCCTGGCCGAGACCGCCTCGATCTTCGGCGAGGGGCTGGTGTTCGACCGCCTGCTTGCCGAGGCCACGCCGGAGGACCGCAAGGGCCTGCTGGCCGGCAAGATCGAGGACGCCCTCAACACCGTGGTGCGCCAGATCGCCTTCCACCGTTTCGAGAGCCGCTTCCACGCCGCCCGGCGGGACGCGGAACTGTCGCCTGACGCCATCGGCGCCCTGTGGCTGGAGGCCATGGGCGAGAGTCTCGGTCCGGCGATCCGCCTCAACGCCGGCTACGAGACCTATTGGGCCTACGTCAGCCACTTCGTCCACGCGCCGTTCTATGTCTACGCCTACGCCTTCGGCAATCTGCTGGTCGAGGCCCTGGCCGAGGCGCGACGCGGCGATCCGGTCGGATTCGCGCCGCTCTACGAGCAACTGCTGGCGGGGGGCGGCGCCCGCACCTATGTGGAGGCCCTGGCGCCCTTCGGCCTCGATCCCCGGGAGCCGCGCTTCTGGCGCGCCGGGTGCGAGCGTCTTGAGCGCCTCGTCGACGACTTCGAAGCCCTGGTCTGAAACGCATGGTCCATGATCCCGAACGCGATCGCCTGAGCGGCCGGGTGGCGCGTTTCGCCCGCGTCGGCGCCGGCCTGTCCGGCGCGGCCGCGACGTTCGGGGCCAACGCCCTGTTCTCCGGCGGGGACTCAGGCGCGCGCAACGCCAAGGCGCTGAAGGAGACGCTCGGCCGGCTCAAGGGCCCGCTGATGAAGGTGGCGCAGATGATGTCCACCGTGCCGGACCTGCTGCCGCCGGAATTCGCCGCCGAACTGGCCGAGCTGCAGACCAACGCCCCGGCCATGGGGCCGGCCTTCGTGCGTCGGCGGATGGCGGCCGAACTCGGGCCGGCCTGGGCCGGTCGCTTCGCGAGTTTCGACCTCACGCCCGCCGCCGCCGCTTCCCTGGGCCAGGTCCATCGGGCGACCGCTCACGAAGGCCAAAGGCTGGCGGTGAAGCTGCAGTACCCCGAGATGCAGAGCGCGGTGGAAAGCGACCTCGGCCAACTGCGGGCGCTGCTCAGTCTCGGCCGCCAGATGTTCGGCGCCATCGACACCCGCGAGGTGGCCGAAGAGATCGGCGAACGTATCCGCGAGGAGCTCGACTACGACCGCGAGGCCCGCGCCATGCGTCTCTACGGCGCCTTCTTCGCCGGGCGTCCCGACATCCGCGTGCCGACGCCGGTGGCGGAGCTGTCGACCGCGCGGCTGCTGACCATGACCTGGCTCGACGGCCAGGGCCTTCAGAGCTTCAAGAGCGACGATCAGGACACGCGCAACCGGGTCGCCAAGGTTCTGTTCGAGGGCTGGTGGACGCCGTTGATTCACCTGGGCGTCATCCATGGCGATCCGCACCTGGGCAACTACAGCTTCTCCGACGCCGGCGGGGCGCTCAACCTGCTCGACTTCGGCTGCGTCAGAATCTTTCCCCCGAAGTTCGTCGGCGGGGTGGTGCGGCTATTCCGGGCGATGTCGGTCGGCGACAAGGCTGGCGAGATCGCCGCCTACGAGGCCTGGGGGTTCAAGAACCTGTCGCAGGATCTGGCCGACGTGCTCGGCATCTGGGCCCGCTTCATCTACGGCCCGCTGCTCGACGACCGCGTGCGCAGCGTCGCCGATGGTGTCGCGCCGGGGGACTACGGCCGCCGCGAGGCGTTCCAGGTCAAGCGCGCCCTGGAGGAGAAGGGGCCGGTGACCATCCCGCGCGAGTTCGTGTTCATGGACCGCGCCGCCATCGGCCTGGGTTCCGCCTTCCTGCACCTCGGCGCCGAGCACAATTGGCGGCGCCTGTTCGAGGCCTCGCTGGAGGGCTTCGACGAAGACGCCCTGGCGGCAAGGCAGGCGGCGGCGCTGGCGAGCGTGGGGCTGTAGCGGCGGGCAATTGTCAACGACTGTAAACAGCAACGTAGAACCACAACTCGTAATTTTACCAAATATCGCTCTCCAGGCCGTCCCCCTAGAAGGTCGTCAACACCCCGGACGGGGGTGCAACGCAACCCAAACCAACACCCTGGAGATTATCACATGAAGCGCATCATCCTCGCCGCCTCGGCCCTGCTCGCCGTCGCCGCCGCCTCCTCCTCCGCCATGGCCGACTCGGTCAACGGCGCCTCCGCCACCGGCACGGCCGGCGTCACCATCTTCACCCCGATCACCGTCACCCAGACCCAGGGCCTCGACTTCGGCGCCATCACCTCCGGCGCGTCCGGCACGGTGGCCATCGCCCAGGCGAACGGCGCCCGCACGGTCAGCGGCGGCGTCGGCGCCATCGCCGTCAACGTCG
>CAIQDO010000136.1 GCA_903870555.1 uncultured Caulobacteraceae bacterium | reverse complement strand
GGTAGGGCGGCAGGGCGGCCAGGCGTTCGGCCTTGCCGTGGAGCACGCCGATGCCGGTGGGGCCGTAGAGCTTGTGGCCGGAGAAGACATAGAAATCGGCGTCGATCGCCCGCACGTCGACGGCCTGGTGGACCACCGCCTGGCAGCCGTCGATCAGAGCCAGGGCCCCTGCGGCATGGGCGGCGGCGACGATCTCCGCCACCGGATTGACCGTGCCGGTGACGTTGGACATGTGGCCGACGGCGACCATTTTCGTTCGCGGGCCGAGCAGGTCGTGGAAGGCCGCCATGTCCAGCCGGCCGTCGTCGGTGATGGGGATGAACTTCAGCACCACCCCCCTGCGCTCGCGCAGGAAGTGCCAGGGGATGTAGTTGGCGTGGTGCTCCATCACGCTGAGCACGATCTCGTCGCCGGCCTGAAGCGACAGGCCGAACGACGAGGCGACCAGGTTGATGCCCTCGGTGGCGCCCTTGGTGAAGACGATCTCCGAGACGTCGGCGGCGTTGATCAGCCGGCGGACGGATTCGCGGGCGGCCTCATAGGCGTCGGTGGTCTCATTGGCCAGGGTGTGCAGGCCGCGGTGGACGTTGGCGTAGGACTGTTCCATCGACCGCGTCATGGCGTCGATCACCGGCCGCGGCTTCTGGGCCGAGGCGGCGGAGTCGAGATAGATCAACGGCTTGCCGTGAACCTCACGAGCGAGAATCGGGAACTGCTCGCGGACGGCGGCGACGTCGAAGGTCATGGGCGGCGCCTCCGGCGGGGTGTGGGGCGCGGAGATACGCCCCCTCCGTCCGGCCTTCGGCCGGCCACCTCCCCCGCTGAGCAGGGGAGGAGTGGGGTAGTCCTCCCCCGTGCAACGGGGGAGGGGGACCGCCGAAGGCGGTGGAGGGGGCGCGACGCCGTTGCCGCAACCACCGCCCTCACGCCTCCACGCCCAACCGTTGCGCCAGCCACGTCCGGGCCACGTCGCGCGCGCCCTCGTGTTCGACGCGGTCGAGGACTTCGCCGAGGAAGGCGCCCATCAGCAGGGCGCGGGCTTCGGGTTCGGGGATGCCGCGCTGGCGGGCGTAGAACAGGGCCTCTTCGTCGAGAGCCCCGACGGTGTTTCCGTGGGCGCAGGCGACGTCGTCGGCGAAGATCTCCAGTTCCGGCTTGGCGTCGATTTCGGCGCGGTCGGACAGGATCAGAGCGTGGTGGCCCATCTTGGCGGCGGTGCGGTCGGCGCCGGGGGCGACGACGATGCGGCCCTGGAAGACGCCGCGGCCCTGGTCGTCGGCGACGCCCTTGGTCAGCTGATCGGTGACGCCATCGACGCCCTGGTGGGTGACGACGGTGGTCAGATCGGCGTGGCGGCGATCGGACAGCAGGTAGAGGCCGTCGAGACGCACGGCGGCGCCGTGACCGGGATGGGAAACGCGGGTCTCCAGCCTCTGGCGGCGGGCGCCGGTGGTCAGGGTCGTCTGGGCGAAATGCGCGCCCGCGCCCAGGGCCACGCGGGCAATCGAGGCGCCGACGCTGTCAGCGTGATCGGAGGCGATGACGATGCGCTCGACTTTGGCTCGTTCGCCGACGCCGATCTCGATCGCGCAGGCGGTGATATAGCCGGCGCTCACCCCCTCATGAGACTCCAGCAGAGTGAGGCTGGCGCCATCGCCGACCGAGATGGCCAGTTCGGCAGTGTGCGACCCGGCCCCAGCGGTGCTGTGGAAGCGCACGGCGATCGTGCGGTCTTCGCCGGCAGCGACTTCGACCAAGCCCGGACCGCGGCCATTGATAATCACGACCTCTTCACCAGCCAGGGCATGGAATGGCCCGAGCGGCAACCGGTCGTCGTTAGCCGGCGACGCGGGTGGGATTTCGCGGATCAGACCGCGCAGGTCTGTCCAACGCCTGTCCTCGTCGCGGCGGGACGGCAGCTCAGCCGGGTTTCGCTCCGCGATGGCGCGCCCGAGGCTCACGCGGCGACCCTCGCGTACTTGTCGTAGCCTTCGCGTTCGAGTTCGAGGGCCAGCTCGGGGCCGCCGGAGGCGACGATGCGGCCGGCGGACAGGACGTGGACGCGGTCGGGGCGGATGTAGTCGAGCAGGCGCTGGTAGTGGGTGATCACCAGCATCGAGCGGTCCGGCGCGCGCATGGCGTTGACGCCCTCGGAGACGATGCGCAGGGCGTCGATGTCGAGGCCGGAATCGGTCTCGTCGAGGATAGCCAGCTTCGGCGCCAGCACCGCCATCTGCAGGATCTCCATCCGCTTCTTCTCGCCGCCGGAAAAGCCGACATTGAGCGCCCGCTTGAGCATGTCGAAATCCATCTTCAGGGCGCCGGCCTTGGCGCGCACGAGACGGAGAAAATCGGGGGCCTTGATTTCCGGCTCGCCGCGGGCGCGCAGCTGGGCGTTGAGGGCCGTGCGCAGGAAGGTCAGGGCCGGCACGCCGGGGATCTCCAGTGGGTACTGGAACGACAGGAACACGCCCTTGGCCGCGCGCTGGCTGGGATCGAGAGCCAGCAGATCGACGCCGTCGAGCGTCGCCGCGCCGCCGGTGACGGTGTAGCCGGGCTTGCCGGCCAGG
>CAIQDO010000135.1 GCA_903870555.1 uncultured Caulobacteraceae bacterium | reverse complement strand
GGAACACCACCGACGTCTCGCCACGTCCCGCCGCCCGCCGGACCTCGCCGCGGGTGGGGCCTTCGAGCCCGGCGAGCAAGCGCAGGGCGGTGGACTTGCCGCAGCCGGATGGTCCCACCAGGGCGACGATCTCGCCGGCCGCCAGATCCAGATCGAACGGCCCCAGGGCGCGTCCTCGGCCCGGGTAGTCGACCTCGACGGAGCGCAGGGCGGCGACGGGGCTCATTACGGCGGTCACTGGCCTGCCCCTACTTCGCCGTCCCCTTCGTATAGCCCAGGGCGTAGGAGGCCTTGTAGTCGGTCTCCTTCGGATAGACGCCCTTGTCCGAGGCCATGGTGAAGAACGCCAACCATCGGGCGTCGGTCATTACGCCCAGTCCGCCGACCTTGGCGTCGCCGGAATCGATGATGCCATAGGCGCGCAACTTGTCCCGCGCCTGGGCCAGGACGTCCTCCGTCATCTCCTTGTTGTCCTTGAGAATCAGCGCGTCGCCGGGACCGGGGTCGCCGTGCAGATAGGCCTGCCAGCCGGCCGCGGTGGCCTCCACGAAGGCCCTGACCGTGGCGGGATCGGATTTCAGCAGACGATCCGGCGCCAGCAGCAGGCCGCCGTAACCGGGGTAACCCTCATCCGCCAACAGGAACACCGCCGGTTTCAAATGGGCTTCCTTCTCCAGGGTGTAGGGCTCGGAGGTGACGTAGCCCTGCTGGATGATGCGCTTGTCGGCCAGGAACGGGGCGTTGTTGAAGGTGTATTTCCGGACCTGATCGTCGGTGAAACCGTACTTCGCCTTCAGCCAGACCCAGAAGGCGCTGACGGACGCGTCGGACAGCAGGATCGGGTGGCCCTTCATGTCGGCGATGGAGGCGACGCCGGCGTCGGGATGGGCGATCAGCACCTGCGGGTCCTTCTGCATGAAGGCCGCGACCGCCCGCACCGGCACGTGCTCGGCGGCGAGATTCATGACGATGAAGCTGTTGGAGCCGATGCCCAGCTCGACCGCTCCGGACGCCACCAGCTGGGGCACATTGACCCCCGGGCCGCCCGGCACGATCGTCACCTTCAGGCCGCGCTTGGCGTATTCGCCATTGGCCAGCGCCTCGTAGTAGCCGCCCTGCTCGGCCTCGGCTCGCCAGTCGGTGGCCAGACGAATGGCGGTGGGACCGGAGGCGTCGGCCTTGGGCGCGGGCTTGGAGCAGGCCGCGGCGAAGAGCGCCAGGGCCAAGGCGGCGATGTGCGTCGATCTCACGTGAAAGTCCCCCTGCGATGCCGCCGACGTTAAGCCGCGCCGGGCTCGACGCCAAGACCGGTCAGCGGTGTCAGGGCTTGCGGAACACGTAGACGAATTGATCCGTCTTGCCGCGAATCGCCTTGTCGAACACCATCTTGTCGCGGGCGTCGGCAGGGTTGCGCAGAGCGTTGCTCTCGCCCGCGAACACGAACCCGGCGGCGGCCATGTCGGTTTTGACCACCGCGGCGTCGATGCGGTGAGTGGTGTTGGCGGCGGCAATCCCTGAGCCGTCCGGCGCCGAATGATCGATGATCACATAGCGGCCGCCGGGTTTGAGCGACTTGAACACGGCCTTATTAAAGGCCGGCACGTTGGCCGGCCCCATGAACGGATCGTAGAGGTCGTGGTAGTTCTGGCGCATCCACACCACATCGACCGGGCTGGCGGTGGAGAAGCCGTTGATCGGCCCGGAGAAGGCGACGACGTTGGGGTAGCCGGCGATCGGCGCCGAGCCGCTGGCGGGAAGGGTCTCCTGCTCGGCCTTGGCCATTTCGGTCGACTGGAAGGCGATCACCTTGCCGGTCGGTCCGACCACCGCCGAGAACAGACGGTCCCAATAGGGGCCGGGGAAGACGTCGACGATGGTGTCGCCGGCCTTCAGGCCGATCAGGGCCAGCAGCTCGGCCGGCTTTCGCGCGGCGTCCAGGGCGATGTCGGCGGCCGGCCGGCCGGGGTCGGCAACGGCGGCGGCGGTGACGGCGGGCGAGGCGCCGGCGGCGAAAGCGGCCGTGGCGGCGCCAGCCGTCAGCACGGCGGCGGCGAAGGCGACGGTCAGAGGGCGGAATTTCATCAAGGCGTCTCCCGATAGAGGCTGTGACATGACGATAGCGCAGGTCGGCGCGGAAGTCAGGCGCGCACGGCGGCGCGAGATGAGGCCTGGGCCGCCTTCATCGCTAGGCCGGATCCGGACCCACGCTGGCGACGAAGTCGACCTTTTCCGCGCGGGCGAAGTCGTTGGGCGCGATGAATTTCTCGGCGTTGAACGGGATGTCGATGCCGATCTGCTTGTAGCACTCCCAGGCGTATTCGGAGCAGATGTAGGAGCCATCCGGAACCAGGTTCTCGGCTTCGGTGACCTGGGCGAACCCGACCATGATCCGCGCGGCGATGCCGGCGATGTCCCGCGCCGAATAGGGGCTGCCGACGCGATCGACGGCGTACTTCGTCATGTCGCGAAACTTCTGGTTGTCGACATGGTCGGCGTCGGCGATGCCGACCGGAAAGTCTCGGTGGCGGGCGATCACCAACTGACCCGTATAGGGTTTGTTGGTCTCGGTGCCATTGCCATTGAGCTTGGTGCTGAGCGGGATGAGCCGCACGCCCAGTTGGTCGACGCTTTCCAGCAGCATCACCCGGTCGATGTCGTCCATCCGCCAGACGAAGCCGACGTGGCTGAAGGGACCGTCGGTGAAGGTCTCGATCAGTTTGGAAAACGGTTCGTTGCCGTGAAACAGGGCGATGTCGCCGTTCTGGATCAGGCCGCGCGCCTGGGCGTAGGGGGTGGCGGGGTCGTTCAGAACCTTGGGGTCTACGGTCATGGCCTGTCCTCGAAGGAACGTCATCGCGTTCCAAGGTCGCAGGCTAGCACAGGGCGATCTTCGTGAGAAAGGCGAAGCTTCGCCACTTGCGATCGGGACTGATTTTCATTCAGAGCTTGCTCCCCGACCGCCTGACCGCGATGATCCGAGGAAAAGGGAGCAGGACATGGCGCACGATACGGTCATTCGCGGCGGCACGATCGTCGATGGATCGGGGCGCGAGCCCTTCGTCGGCGATGTCGCCATCGACGGCGGTCTGATCACCTCGGTGGGCGGAACAGCCGGCCCCGGCCGCGAGGAGATCGACGCCACCAACCTCATCGTCAGCCCCGGCTTCGTCGACATCCACACCCACCTCGACGCCCAGATCGGGTGGGATCCGCTGCTGACGCCGGTCAGCTGGCACGGCGTCACCACCGTGCTGATGGGCAATTGCGGCGTCACCTTCGCCCCCTGCCGGCCGAAGGATCGCGAAACCCTGGCGGGGATGATGGAGACGGTGGAGGACATTCCCCGCGCCGCCATCCTCAACGACCTGCCCTGGACCTGGGAGAGCTATGGCGGCTACCTCGACGCCCTCGAAACAATGAACCCTGCGATCAATGTCGCCGGCATGGTCGGCCACAGCGCCGTTCGTTATTATGTGATGGGCGAGCGTTCGGTCGCCGAGCCGGCCACCGAGGACGAGAAGCGCCAGATCGCGGCGATCGTCGCCCAGTCGATCGACGATGGGGCGGTGGGCTTTTCCAGCAACCGTTTCCCGGGCCACGTCATGCCCGACGGTCGCTCGATCCCGGGCACCTTCGCCGACCATGACGAGGTGCTGCAGGTGGCCCGCGCGGTCGGCGACCGCGGCGCCCTGATGCAGAACGTGATGGATTTCACCCGCGAAGACATGGGCAACGCCCAGCTGCTGCGCGACGAAGCCGCCGCCCGCGGCGGGCGGATCCTGTTTAGCTACACCATCGGCCAGTCCGACTCGGCGGGCGTGCGCGCCACCGCCTTCATGAACGGCCTGCGTTCGGAAGGCGGCGACATCACCGCCGTGTCGGTGCCGCGGGGCACCGGCTTCACCTTCGGCCTGCAATCAAGACTGCCCGCCTACAACGTCTGGGCCCAGCGCCGCTTCTTCGGCCCGGCCTGGGAATCCCTGGCGGCGAAGGACCTGGCCGGCCGGTTGGCGACGATCGCCGACGTCGAGGCCCGCGCGGCCCTGGTCGCGGAGGCCAAGGCCGCCGACATCGCCAAGCTGCCCTGGGTCGGCGCCTGCTACTGGCTCGGCGCCGGCGCCGCGCCAGACTATCTCGTGCCGATGGACCAAACCCTGGCGGCCCTGGCCGATACGGCCGGCGAGCACTGGAGCGAGACCTTCCTGCGGCTGAGCCTGGAGAGCGAGGGCCGCGGCCTGTTCAACTGGCGGATGTTCAGCCGCAACCTGCCGGCCCTGAGCGACTGGCTGGGTCATGACCATGTCATTCCGGGCCTCAGCGACGCCGGCGCCCACGTCTCACAGGTGATGGACAGCGGCGTGACCAGCTTCGTGCTGTCCTATTGGGTGAAGGCCGCCGGCCTCTACAGCCTGGCCGAAGGCGTTCGACGACTGACCTCCGTGCCGGCCCGGGTGATCGGCCTGAAGGACCGTGGCCTGCTGGCCCCCGGCATGAGGGCGGACGTCAATGTGTTCGACTTCGACAAGGTCGGCGAACAGTATCCCGAGCTGGTCCACGACTTCCCGGGCGGGGCGCCGCGCTACATTCAGCGGTCGACGGGTTATGTCGCCACCCTGGTCAATGGCCAGACGACGTTCCGCGACGGCCATCATACCGGCGCCCGGGCAGGCAAGGTGCTTCGGCACGCCGCCTGATTGCGCACCCTGATTTACAAGGTGGCGAAGGCGGGGCGGGGCCTCTAGGATCGGGAAAACAACCGCTTCGGGAGAGACGCCGTGACCGCCATCGACACAGGAACCCAGGACCTCCTCGCCAATCTCGATCAGGGCGTGCTCACCCTGACCCTCAACCGCCCCGAGGCGCGCAACGCCATGTCCGGGCCGATGAACGCCGCCCTGAGCGAACAGCTGGCCGCGGCCGAACTCGATCCGGCGGTGAAGGTGGTGGTGCTGACCGGCGCCGGCCGGGGGTTCTGCGCCGGCGGCGACGTCAAGGGCATGGCCAGGAGCGGCGACGGCACGGTGGGCGACAACACCATCGACGGCGCGATCCATCGCCAGCGGGTCAACCAGCGCGCCACGGCCGGCAAGCTGTTCAAGATGCCCAAGCCGACCATCGCCGCCCTGCCCGGCGCGGCGGCCGGCGCCGGCCTGTCGCTCGCCCTGGCCTGCGACCTGCGCATCATGGCCGCCGAGGCGATCATGACCACCGCCTTCGCCAAGGTGGGCTTCTCCGGCGACTATGGCGGCACCTATTTCCTCACCCAGCTGGTCGGCTCGGCCAAGGCGCGGGAGCTCTATTACCTGTCGGGCCGGGTCGGCGCCGAGGAGGCCCTGCGCCTGGGCCTGACCAACTGGGTGGTTCCCGGCGCGGAGCTGGCCGACAAGACCCGCGAGATCGCGCTCGGCCTGGCCAAGGGGCCGACCGTGGCGTTCCGCTACATGAAGGAAAACCTCAACCGCGCCATGGACGGCGACGTCGACGACTGCCTGGACCTGGAGGCCACCCACCACGTCCACTGCGGCCAGACCGCCGACCACCGCGAGGCGGCGACGGCCTTCGTCGAGAAGCGCGAGCCGGTGTTCACCGGTCGCTGACGACTCACCGACGGCGAGGGTCCATTGACCCCGCGCCCCGCTTCGGCGACGCTGACCCTACGAGACCCTGACCACAGGGCGAGGAGGAGCATTCATGGCGGCGCTCGAGGCGGTCGATCCCTATGAGCCGATGGAGGACGTCGACCTGACGGCGGCGCCAGCGGTCGGCGCCCGCCTTGGCCTGGCGACCAAGATGTCCTACGGCCTGGGCTCGGTCGCCTTCGGGGTCGCCAGCCAGGCCCTGTCGACCGCCATCATCAGCCAGTATCTGTTCATCGTCATCGGCATTCCGTCGCTGCTGATCGGCGCCGCGATCATGATCTCGCAGATCGTCGACGCCTTCGCCGACCCGATCCTCGGCCAGTGGTCCGACAGCGTCCGCACCCCCTGGGGCCGGCGGCACCCGTTCATGTACGCCGCCGCCATCCCTGGCGCCCTGGCGTTCTGGGCCCTGTGGCATCCGCCGACGGGATGGTCGGCGCAGTCGCTGTTC
>CAIQDO010000134.1 GCA_903870555.1 uncultured Caulobacteraceae bacterium | reverse complement strand
GGCGGACGCGGGGGATGTGTGGATCTACGCGACGCCGATCCTGCATGCGTCCCGACGGGCGACGGCGCCGGCGCGGCGGCAGGTGTTGCAGGTGGATTTCGCGGTGGGGGAGTTGGCGGGTGGGTTGCGGTGGTTAGGCGTGTAGCACCCGCCCGAGCAGGAAGCAGCGGGTCCGATGGACAACGTCAACGACGTCAACGCGCAAATAGCACGTGTCCAGTCGTGACTCGTTGGGCGGCAAGTCCCAGCGCCCGACATGCGCCACGGGCGGAAGTTGGCTTCGGTGCCGCAAGCGGACCTGCAAGTATTGCCGTTTCTTGCCCTCACCGGCTCTCGGGCGCGGCTATGGAACGAGTACCCCGAACGCCAGATGCGCATCGACGTGGCTGAGGACCTCCGCGAAAGTGCGTCCGAGCGTCGGCGCCATCGCCCCGAGCCGGGCCGCGAAGGCGCGGTGCGCGGCCACACGGCCATGGACGGCTGGATGCCGATGAGCAAATGCCGCTCTCTCGGGCGTGTCCCAGCCGCGGCGGACAGCGATCGGCAGGATCTCCAGCACCGCTGGGTTCACCGCCTTGATCTCTAGCGCCGCAAGTTTCTCCTTCGCGAGCTCGGCTATGGCCGCCGCGACCAGGTAGAGCCGTCTGTTGGCGAGCTTGAGAACTAGGTCGCGGCTGCGCATGCACGCGTCGACATCGTCCGCAGCCACGCCCAGGGCGACCTCAATCCGATCGAAGGGCTGGCCCGTCACCCACGCGCGCAGGCCAGCCTTCAGGCGTTCGAACTCGGCGGCGGTCAGGACCGCGGGCGACTTCGTGCCCCGGCAGACGGCCTTTACCGTGTCGACGTCCTGGCCCATCAGAGCCTCTAGGATGGCTGGTTCAGCCGCGAACCGATCGACAATCCAATCGCACCAGTCTGGTACCGTCGACGGCAGCGCCGCAATCTGGGCATCCAGAGCTAAGCTGACGGCCTGGAGAGCCGTCGCGCTCAATCCCGTGAACGCGGCGACACGGGCGACGCCGGGACCGAGGTCCTCGGCATCAGCGGCGAGCGCTGTCCGCAGCGTCGCGAGCTTCGCCTCGAAGTCCTGCCCCTGAAGCTTCGCCCTGTAGCCTGACAGGGACCTGCGCACCATCTCGACGGCGGCGTCGACCGCAGCTTCGTCGGGTTCGCCAGCCTTCAAGCGGCTGAGGAAGTAACGGTCCTCGACGGAGAGCGGCCCACCGATCTGTATGTGGTCGAGCATCTCGTTCATCGGATCATCGATCCGCACGCACTGATCGTTGGCCGGCAGGATCGACTTGAGGGCAGTGAAGGCCTCGTCCGAAGCCGCGGCAGCCGTGAAGCCCACCACCGGCTCCGGCACCAGCAACACCACTCCGTTGGCCAGATGGCCCGCACGCCCCGCGCGTCCGGCGGCGTTCAAGAGTTCATGCTGCTTCAGCGCTTGCCGCGTCTTGTTCTCGTTGCGCACGTTGCCGGCTAGGATCGCCACCTGGGCCGGCAGGTTCATGCCCTGGGCCAGCGTCGGGGTGGCGACGATGACGCGGGCGCCATCGCTCCGCTGGAACAAAGACTCGGCCAGTCGCCTCTCCGGGGCGAGCATATCACCGTTGTGGGGGATCGCTCCCGCCTTCGGATCGACTAGGGAACGGCCCTTGGGGCCGAGCTCGACGGCAACCTCCTGCTCATAGGTCGCCTCGTCCGCGGACAAGTTCGCGACAGCCGGCAGCTTAAGGGCGAGGGTTCTCGCGGTCGTGCAGGCGTAGTCCGCCTGCTGCACGAAAATGATCGTCTTCAGACCGGCCGACGCGGTGCGCTCAGCGATTGCGGCGGAGACCTTGTTGGCGTTCGCGGTCGGGCCGCCATTGCCCAGGGCGATCCTAACGGGCTCGGGCAGGAGCCTTAGGATCGCGGTGTCCCGCGCCTGGCCCCTGTCCCAGTTGTTCTGCAGCCCGAACAGCGCGTGGGCCGGGACATCCAACGACGGCTTCTTGGGCTTCAGGCCCCGCCTCTTCGACCGCGCGTAACCCGAAAGCGCGTCAAGCGGTGCCTTCGGATAGACGACCACGCCGCGCGCCTGCCGGCTGGGCTTCCAAGGCTCATGGTAGTAACGGGCCTCGCCCGACAGCATGGTGGTGAGCCAGGCAGCGAGTTCCTCGCCATTGGTTAGCATGGCCGAGAGGAGGAGGAAGTCGGCCTTCGGTGCCCGCTTGGCCGCGTGCATAAGGCAGAGCATCGCGTCGAGGCTGCGGCTCCCCCCGCCGACAGGGCTGAGGATGTGGCACTCGTCCAGGATAATGAGCCCCACCTCGGAGACATCGGCGTCCGCGAAGCTCAGTGTCGCCAGCAGGCGCTCAGGGGTCATCACCTCGATATCGCCCAGCTCAGGACCACTTGTGAGGACGGACAGGTCGCCGTCCGTCGACACCACGACGCCGCCCAGATCGTCCGGGAAGCTTTTCGCGAGGTCGTCCCTTAGCTGGTCGACGAGTGCCAGCGTCGGCACGAGGAAGATCACTTTGTGGCCCGCCGCTAGGGTGGCGGCGATCTTGAGCTCCGACACGGTGGTCTTGCCTGCGCCGGTGGGAAGAACCAGGACCGCGGAACGCCCACCGTCGAGCAGCCCATCATCGATGGCGGGTCGGTGGTTGGGCCAGATCGTCGGCTTGGACCTGGCTCGATTGCGGATCCAGGCCCTCCAGACCTCGGCGTCGGCGCCGGCCGGGACTGGCAAGGCTGCCAGACTCGACCCCATCAGGCCATCGGCCACCTGGCGTAGCAGGCGCGCCAAGTGGCGCGGGCCGGTGAAGGCTGAGGCCATCGCGCCGCCATCACCCGGAACCGTCAGGTCCGCCACCGACAGGGCCTCGACGGCCTGGAATGTCGCCTGGGCGGTGACGCCTCGGCGGAACGCGCTCTCCGGCACAGCCTGATCCAGCGCCAGAGCGGCCATCTGGACCAGGCCTGACCAGCACAGCCCGTAGAGGGCCTGGGTGGCCTGGAGCTCCAAGGAAGCGGCGGCGCTCGATCTGAGCTGCTGCAGCCGCTGTGCCCGCGCGAGGATCGCGTCGAACCGTTCGGCGCTCAGGTCCGCGATCGACTCCAGCAGGGCCGTCATCACGAGGTCCTCGGCCGCGAGACCGTACAGGCGCAGACCGGCCTCCCGCGCATCGGGACTCTGCCCAGCGATCATGAAGAGGAGGGGCGCCGCCAGGACGGGGTGGATTGCGTTCGCCGACAGCATGTCGTCACCCGTGAAGCCCCGACGGGTTTCGACGCGGCCAACGATCTGGTAGGCGGTGGCGGCGACGAATGCCGCTGCTCGCCGGTCCGCCGGCTCCATGCCTGTGTCGGTGATGGCCTCGTAGACGGCGGCCACGCGCAACAGTCGGTCGAGGTCCGGCGCCCGTTCGATGGCAGCGTCGGGATCCGCGGCCTGCAGTCTGAGCGCGACCATCTGCGCGTAGATGAGGGTGAGCTCCTGCGGCAAGCCCTCGGGATCGACCCCCTGGACCGCGGGAGCCGAACGGATGAGGGCGGCGGTCCCGGCATCAAACATCGAACGCCTCGATCTTGACCCACACAGCGTTGGCGAACGCCTCGAACCACTCGCGCATGTCCTCAAGCGGAAAGGTGTCGCCAAACCGCGCCTCGAGAGCCACGGCCAGATCGTCATACCCCTTGAAGAGCTTCTTGGATTCCGCCTCCGGAAAGACGCCGGGGCTCACCGTCAGGGCCGCTCGGAAGGCTATTGGGCGCGGCGCAAGGGCGAGACGCGCGTAGGCGCGATTGTTCTCAGCGTCCGTAAGATTGAAGCGCGCGAGGAGTCCGATCGCGATCTGGAGCAGCTCATCATCGCGCGTGCCTGTGACCCAGTCCGAGAACGCCGGCAGCACCTCGTCCCGGAACTTGGCCCGTGGATTGTCGGTGCACTTCTGCTCGTACACCGTGACCTTCTCCAGCTCCCGGGCGGCATCATTGAAGACGACCTTGACGGAGTCCGCCCCCTGGTTCGTGGCGCGGCGATGCGGATCGGAGAGCACCTCGTTTTGAGCGGCGCTGCCACGCGCGACGATCCAGCAGATGGTCTCGAACAGCAGGCCGTCGCGATGCCAGGTGTCCTTCCCCGGATCGAGGATCAACGCGGCTCTCAGGCGCGCTTTCAGGGCCGCACTCGCGACGATCGGACCGGTCTCTGCGCCCGACAGTATCGCTGCGACCTGTTGCGCTCTTCCGACCATTACAATGGCGACAAGGCCGGCCAGCCCATCCAAGTCGTCGACCTGCCATTGCTCGCCGCCGCACAGCTCCGCGACCCCATGATCGACAGTCGAGATAGGCATAGCATCCCGCCCCCGTTGACGATCTAGCATGGCGAAGGGCCGGCAGCACAAGCTGCGGTCGAAAATCACGACCCACGCGCTCAGAGGAACCTGCAGGTGGACGTGGCTCTATAAAACGGACGTTTCCAATGTCGCTCTTGAGTCAGGAGCGGCGGTCATGGCGACGGTGAGGAGCCGTCGCACACGGGCACTCACTTGCGAGTCCTTGCATTGCCGCCGACGTTCATCGCCCGTGCGAAGGACGTGGCGATCCAGCCGAACGCCGCCGGCAACGTCAGCATCACCCCACCCAGAAAGACGAACAGCAAGACAAAGCCTAGCTGATCGTTCTCGAGCGCCTGGCTCGGGTCGGCGGGCAGATAGCGGAGCCGGTCGGTGTCGCCCACCCGGTAGACTCCCGAACCGCGCATGGAGACCATTTCTTATTTGGCGCCCGCGACCCGATGGCTGACGACGCCCGAGTCGCCCCGCGTTCCGACATCGCCGGTATGTCCGGTGATCCGGCCAATGCCCGCGACGCCGTGCGACCGGGTGCGAAGGTCCTCCTGAACGACAGTTGCGCCCCCGTAGAGCGCACCCAGTCCCCAGACGAGTGCGAACAGACGAAAGCCAACGGATCGCCAGCCGGCGCGCAGCCAACGCGGCGCCTCGCCCGCGCTGGCCATGGCCCCATCCGCCCGACCACCTTCGACCGCCGTGCGAAAACCGTCCCGATCCTTCAGCCACAGCTCGAAGCGTCGCGGTCTCGGTCCCCGGATCGCCAGGATGATCCGTTTGCCCCGCAGTCCGTCCTTCACCGTGACCTCGGCGAGCGGCGCGACGACCTCCAGTCCGTAGACCTCGGCCAGGAACATCAGGTTGAAGGGAAACACGCGCG
>CAIQDO010000133.1 GCA_903870555.1 uncultured Caulobacteraceae bacterium | reverse complement strand
GTGATCATGATCTTGCAGCGCGGATCGCCGGCGCCGGAGATGTAGTATTTCTCGCCGTTGATCACCCACTCGTCGCCGTCGAGCACCGCCGAGGTGGCGACGTTTTTGGCGTCGGACGAGGCCACCCCCGGTTCGGTCATGGCGTAGGCCGAGCGGATCTCGCCGTTCAGCAGCGGCTTGAGCCAGCGCTCCTTCTGCTCGGGCGTGCCGACACGTTCGAGCACTTCCATATTGCCGGTGTCCGGCGCCGAGCAGTTGAGGGATTCGGACGCCAGCGGCTCCTTTCCCAGTTCCGCGGCGATATAGGCGTAATCCAGGTTGCTCAGGCCCTCGCCGGTCTCGGCGTCGGGCAGGAAGAAATTCCACAGGCCTGACGCCTTGGCCTTCTGTTTGGCGACTTCGAGCAGTTCGAGCTGCCCCGGGGCCCAGCTCCAGCGGTCGGCCCGGCCCACGCCCAGGCGCTCGAATTCGGCGCTGATCGGGGCAACGTTCTCGGCGATGTGCTTCTTGACCGCCTCATAGAGCGGCGCGGCCTTGTCGGACATGGCCAGATTGTTGAGGTCCGATTTCGGGTCGAAGGGAGTCATGGTCGTTTCCTTTGTTCTGTTTCGCCCGATCGGCCGAGGGCGTCCGCCGTCTCTTCAGCGCAGCACGCCCGCCGTGTCCAGGGCCGCCACCCGCTTTTCATCATAGCCCAGGATGGTCGTCAGCACCTCGAGATTGTCGCGGCCGAAATGCGGGGCCGGGCGGGCGTAGCGGGCGGGGGTCTCCGACAGGTGGAAGCGGCTGGTTTCGAACAGGCTGTCGCCGCCGAGGGGATGGGGCAGACGGTGGAAGTGGCCCCGGGCGACGAGCTGCGGGTCGGCGACCATGTCGGCGCTGACCGCCGCCCGGTGGGCGGGGACCCCGAGCGCCTGAAGGTTGGCCTCGACCACCTCGACATCCTGGCGGCGCGTCCAGTCGCCGATCAGGGTCTCAAGGCGATCCTCCGCCGCCTTGCGCCCCGCCAGGGTGGCGAAAGCGCCGTCGAGGGCCTCGCCGCCCACCGCCGTCGCCAGCGGCGCCCAGTCGGCGTCGTCACGGGCGACAATCGCGATCCAGGCGTCCTCCCCGGCGCAAGGAAACACGCCGTGCGGCGCCGCGTCCTGTCGGCGGGCGCCCAGGGTTCCGGCGATGCGGCCGGTGGCCGCCGCGTCGACGATCTGGGGGGCGAGGAACTGGACGCCCGCCTCGGCCTGGGACACGTCCAGCCAGCTGCCCTCGCCGGTGCGGCGGCGATGATCGAGGGCGGCCAGCAGGGCGGGCAGGGCGAAGCGCGGGCCGATGTAGTCGGTATAGGGGCCGTAGGGTCCCACCGGCGGCGCCCCCTCGCGGCCGACCAGCGCCTGGAATCCCGCCATGGCTGCGCCGACGTTGCCATAGCCGGCCAGGGCGGACGCCGGGCCGCTCTGGCCCATCAGCGAGGTCGAGACGCAGATCAGGCCGGGGTTTTCCGCCCGCAGACTCTCGGGCGACAGATCCCACCTGGCGAGCTGTCCGGGGATGAAGCTCTCGACCATCACGTCGGCCCACCGGGCCAGGTCGCGGACCACGGCGCGGGCCTCGGGCCGGTTGAGGTCGAGGAACAGGCCGAACTTGCCGACATTGTAGGTGTCGTAGAGCGCGCCGCGCTGCGGGTCCGGCACGCCGCCCGGAAAAGGGCCCATCAGCCGCGCCGTCTCGATCCGCACCGACGAATCCACCCGCACCACTGTCGCCCCGAAGTCGGCCAGCGCCCGCCCCAGGGCTGGGCCCGCCACAACCCAGGCCAGGTCGAGCACCTTCAGTCCGGCGAAGGGACGGATGGAGGCGACCTTTTCCTCCCGCGCTTGCGGGGGTGCAGGCCGCGAAGCGGACGAGGGACCCCGAAGGGGTGGAAGGGGGCTCCCCAAATCGTCGTGCTCCCCCAACCCCGGAGCGCCGCGCGGCTCCGCGAACATCCCGTCCGGCCCCTGGGCGAAGGCCCACGGCAGGGTGCGTTTCGCCCCGCCCTCGTCGACCGTGACGAAATAGCCCCGCTCCGCCAGGTGCTCGCTGGCCAGCAGGTCGGCCATGGTGTTGACGGGCGCCAGCAGCAGCTTTCGCGCGATCGCCTCGCGCAGCAGCCCGGCCTTGGTCCACGGCGCCAGAAAGGCGGCCACGGCCTCCCGGGCCAGCTCCAGCTTGTCCTCCGGCAGTTCGCCGGCCAGGTAGGCCGCCATGGTCACGGTGGCCCAGTCCCAGTCGTGCAGCGGCCCGGGCAGGGCGCCCTCCGCCTTCATCCAGGCGAACAGCTTGTTGCTGCTGAGGGTTCCGGGGCCGCCGCCGACGCCCATCTCGACCAGGCCGTCGGCCACCGCCCATTTGGGTCCTTGCAGCTTCGGCGTCTCACCTTCCGGCGGCGGCTTGCGCGGCGGCGGCGCGAACATGTTGTAGTTCGGGTGGCCGACGGCCGCCGCCGCGATCGCCGAGAGCGTGGTGGGCGTGACCGCCTGCTGGGCGGAGATGTCGACATGCTGGCCCCGGCCGG
>CAIQDO010000132.1 GCA_903870555.1 uncultured Caulobacteraceae bacterium | reverse complement strand
GCGCCTACACCGGCTCCTACACCGTGGCCGTCAACTACCCCTGATCTCTTCCCGACCGGACCTTTCCCGGGGGACTGAACGAATGATCGACGCGGCCGGGCCAACATGCCCGGCCGCGTTTTTCGTGCTGTGATGTCAGGGTCGACCGGCGGTGCGGGATTTCCGCCCGAAGGCTCAGGATTTCGACGTCAGGTCAGGCCGGAAGCCGAGAAACGCCGCACGCTCCGCGTCGGTAAGAACCTTGGCGGTCTTCTGCCGGGAAACCCTCGGGGAGGGCCTCGCATAGGGTTCAGGCGGAGGCGCCTTGGCCTTGAGGTCGGTGAGGCGTTTGATCGGCGGTTTCATGGTGTGCCCCGTGGCGGATGAGTCCAGCCGTGAAGAGGGTATCCGACGGCCCACGACGGTTTCGTGACCTCGACCGATCATCCGTGAACGGCGTCCGGCTGTGGGTCAATCTTCGGCGGGGGTGGTTTCAAAGGCCGCGCCGTGCGACTTGGCTCCATGGCTCGCGAAACCGTCTACATCCTGCAAACCTATGTCGCTGGCCGTGGCAAGGGGCTGAAGGCCGAGCAGCAGGTTGGCTGCCAGAGCGCCGAGGAAGCGCGGCGCAAGGCCGAGCGCCTGGCCCCCCTGCGCCTGGGCGTGGTGGCCTTCGCGGTTTCCGCCGACGTCGAGGTCGGCGACTACGACGAAAACCCGACCATCCTGTTCAAGTCCGGTCGCCTGCCACCGCCCTGGGACGAAGACTAGACAGACTCAATTCCACAGCGGCGGGCGGCGATCCTTCCAGGGAAGTTCTTTCTCCAGCTGACCGGCCAGGCGGTAGAGCGTAGCTTCGTCGGCGAAGCGAGCCGTGAACATCATGCCCATCGGCAGGCCGTCGTCAGACTGCCAAAGCGGCAATGACACCGACGGCTGGCCGGTGAAGTTGAACGGCGGGGTGGTGGCGTAGGTGTTGGCCTGGCGGTAGTCGAAATCCTTCAGCTCGACGGTCAGAGGATTGAGCCAGTCGATGCGCGGCGAGGTCGTCGACATCGTCGGGGTGAGGAACACGTCGAAGGTCTCGAAACGCTCGAGGATCTGACGATTGTAGAGCCGCAGCTGTTGCCAGCCCCAGAACGCCTGTTGACCGGTGATCCGGCGGCCAGCGTCGTAGGCGCGTTTGGCGAGTGGACCTAGCTCTCCCTCCCCCGGTTCGCGACCGAGGCGTTCGATCCAGCGCTGGATGTTGGCGGCGAAGTTGGAGGCGCTGACCAGACCCTGGGCGCGGTAGAGGCCGCGATAGTCGATACCGAGCCCCTGTTCGAACACCTCGTGGCCCAAGGCGGAGAGAGTCTCCACGGTGCGATGCAGGGCGGCGACCGTGGCCTCGCCCATCGGCCTACCGCTGGGGGTCTCGGCGGACCAGGCGATGCGCAGGCGCCCGGGGCTCCTGGACACCTCGTCGAGGTAGGGGCCGGCCTTGGCCGGGGCTTGAAAAGGATCGCCGATCTGGGCGTAGCCAGTGGCATCGAGCATTGCGGCGCTGTCGCGCACAGTGCGGCTGACAACATGGTGAACCGAGAAGCCCAATGCCCCGTCCGTCACCTCGCAGATCGGCGTGCGGTCGCGGGTGATCTTCATGCCGACAAGGCCGCAGTTGGCCGCCGGAATGCGAATCGAGCCGAGACCGTCGCTGGCGTGGGCCAGGGGAACCATGCCCGAGGCGACGGCCGCTGCGGCGCCGCCCGAAGACCCACCCGAGATGTGTTCGGGGTTCCAGGGATTGCCACAGGGCCCCAGACGTTCGGAATTGGTGACGCCCGGAATGCCGAATTCGGGGGTGTTGGTCTTGCCCAACAGCACCACGCCGCTGGCCCGGTAGCGGCGGATCAGTTCGCTGTCGGTGTCATCGGCGGCGACCTGGGCGTAGTTCGAGCCCGAGCTGCGAGGCCACCCCCGCACCTGAGCCCCGAGGTCCTTGATCAGGAAAGGCACGCCAACGAACGGCGCGTCCGACAGGGGCGCGGCCGCAACCGCGCGGGCTTCGTCATAGGCCTTGTGGACCACGGCGTTGAGGACGCCATTGTGCCGCTCGATGCGGGCGATCGCGGCATCGGTCAGCTCGGCGGGGGTGACCTGCCCCCTGCGGACAAGGTCGGCCAAACCGAGCCCGTCGAAATCCGCATAGTGATCGAGGGCCATCGGCGCGTCTCCAGATTGCTTTCCTTGGGAGTATTCACCCGGCAGGGCGCGAGCGCTAGATAGCCCCATGCCCGACACCGTCAGACTTTACGTCGCCGCCGCCTTCGATCGCGCTTATCTTTGCGGCGGGTGGGCGAGCGTGCGTCTGATCGGCGCCGAACCTGCCGGCTTCGCGGGGGGCGAGCGGCGAACGACCGTGCGCAGGATGCTGCTGACAGGGCTGGCGGCGGGCCTGCGCGGGCTACCGCCGGCCGTGGCGGTGCGGATCCGGACCGACGCGACCGAGGCAAAGGCCCTGTCGGCGATTCTCTCTGGCGCCGTCGCCGGCCCGGAGGACGACCTCGCCATTTGGGCGCCGATCCTGATCGCCTGCCGAAACCGTCCCGTCACCGTGACGGCTGCCACGGCGGACCCGGACACACCCCTCGCCTTCGCACACGCGTGGGCCGACCTGTCGCGCGACAAGGCCAGGACAAAGGGCCCCTTCACCGCGACCATTCCCCGAACCAACGTGGCTCAGGTCGGCTGGCGGAAACAAGACTGAGCTGTCAGCTCAGCAGCGGCGCCAGATCCGGATCGGCCTTCTTGGCCGCCCGCTGATAGGCCGGCCGTTCGCCGATGCGGGCCAGATAGGCGCGGATGTTGGGATAGGGCGCCAGGTCGCGCGGCGCGAACACGCGCATGGTCGTCAGGGGAAACAGCATCATGATGTCCGCGGCGGTGAATTCGTCGCCCGCGAACCACGTCGCTTCGCCCAGCCGCGTCTCGGCCACGGCATAGCCGCGATCGGCGCGGGCGCGCAGCGGCTTTACCGCTTCCTGATCACGCAGGCCGAGTACGCCCAGCACGAGATCGACCATCCCAGCCGGCATAAACGAGCCGTTGGCGTAGTGCAGCCAGTAGACGTAGTGGGGATAGTTGGACGAATCCAAAGGCACGGACAGGCGGCCCTCGCCGTATTTGGCCAGGATGTATTCGACGATGGCGCCGGATTCGGCGAGGGTGAGGTCGCCGTCGGTGACGACAGGCGCGGTCTCGCTGGGGTGCAGGGCCTTGTATTCCGCCGGCGCCAGCCGGGTGACCGGGTCGCGGTCGTAGATCTTCAATTCATAGGGAATGCCGAGCTCCTCACAGAGCCAGACGATGCGATCGGACTGGGAGACGCCGAGGTGATGGACGGTGAGCATTGGGATCCCCTGTTTCGGGGCAACCTAGCCTGATCCGGCGGCCAAGAAAAAGGCGGCGCTCGCGCGCCGCCTGAATCTTTCTCGCACCTGATCGAGCTCGCGGGCTGGAACGCCCGCGTGCTGGCCGGTCAGTCGACGGCGTGT
Organism: uncultured Caulobacteraceae bacterium; assembly: GCA_903870555.1. GTDB lineage: Bacteria > Pseudomonadota > Alphaproteobacteria > Caulobacterales > Caulobacteraceae > Acaudatibacter > Acaudatibacter boreus. Next base: position 5,041 of record CAIQDO010000132.1, on the reverse strand, counting down.
TCCTGGGCCGGCCCGGAGTCCTTACCCTTAGCCGAGACGTCGCGGTCAACGAACTCGATCACGGCCATGGCGGCATTGTCGCCATGACGGAAACCGGCCTTGAGAACCCGAATATAGCCGCCAGCGCGGGTCGAGTAGCGTGGGCCGATGGTGGCGAACAACTTGCCGACCTGAGCAATGTCACGGACCTGGGAGATGGCCTGACGCCGGGCGTGCAGATCGCCTTTCTTGGCCAGAGTCACCAGCTTCTCGACGAAGGGGCGGAGCTCCTTTGCCTTGGGCAGGGTGGTGACGATCTGCTCATGCTTGATCAGGCTCGCCGACATGTTGGCGAACATCGCGGTCCGGTGGGCCGAGGTCCGGCCGAGTTTCCGCCTGGCGTAGCCGTGGCGCATGATGGTCTCTCCTCACAGAGCGGGCCATCTCCCGATGGGCCGCATAACAGACAGGTGCCGTGTAGCAGACGGCTCAGATTTGGTCTTCGAACTTCTTGGCAAGATCTTCGATGTTTTCCGGCGGCCAGTTGGGCACGTCCATGCCCAGGTGCAGACCCATGTTCGTCAACACTTCCTTGATTTCGTTCAAGGATTTCCGGCCGAAGTTCGGGGTGCGGAGCATTTCCGCCTCGGTCTTCTGGATCAGGTCGCCGATATAGACGATGTTGTCATTCTTCAGACAGTTGGCCGACCGGACGGACAGCTCCAGTTCGTCGACCTTTTTCAGAAGCGACGGATTGAAGGGCAGATCCGGCTTGGCTTCGCCGTCGAGCTTCTTCTTCGGCTCGTCAAAGGTGATGAACACCTGCAGCTGGTCCTGGAGGATGCGGGCGGCGTACGCCACAGCGTCCACCGGCGAGACCGCGCCATTGGTTTCGACTTCCATGATCAGCTTGTCGTAGTCGAGGCTTTGACCCTGACGCGTGGGCTCGACTCGATAGGCGACGCGTTTGACAGGGCTGTAAAGCGCGTCAACGGCGATCAGGCCGATCGGCGCATCCTCGGGACGGTTCTTTTCCGACGGAACATAACCCTTGCCGTTTTGAACCGTGAACTCGATACGCACGGTGGCGCCTTCGTCGAGCGTCAGCAGCACGTGCTTCGGATTGAGGATCTCAATGTCCGAGGGCGCTTCGATCTGACCGGCGGTGATCACACCCGGCCCGGTGGCGCGCAACGTCATACGCTTGGGGCCTTCGGCGTGCATCCGAAGGGCGAGCTGCTTGATGTTCAGCACGATATCGACCACGTCTTCTCGCACGCCTTCCAGCGACGAGAACTCATGGACGACGCCATCGATCTGGATGGCGGTGACAGCCGCGCCTTGAAGCGACGACAGCAGGACGCGGCGCAGGGAATTGCCGAGGGTGACCCCGAAACCCCGTTCCAGCGGTTCGGCAATGATACGGGCCTTGCGCGCGCCGTCTGCTCCGGACTCGATCATCGGCTTTTCAGGGCGGATGAGTTCGTTCCAATTTCTTTCAATCACGAATGGGTATCCCTAGAACGCGGCCTCGCCGGCCACGAAAACCCGGGCCGGCGATGAATGGACGAAACCTCTCGACGCTAGACGCGGCGACGCTTCGGAGGGCGGCAGCCGTTGTGGGGCATGGGGGTAACGTCACGGATGGTGGTGATCGTCATGCCGACGGCCTGCAGCGCCCGGAGCGCCGACTCACGTCCAGAACCCGGACCCGAGACGTTCACTTCCAGAGTTCGGACACCGTGTTCGGCAGCCTTCTTGCCGGCATCCTCGGCGGCCATCTGGGCGGCGTAAGGCGTCGACTTGCGCGACCCCTTGAAGCCCATCGTACCCGCGCTGGACCAGGAAATGGCGTTCCCTTGGGCGTCGGTAATGGTGATCATCGTATTGTTGAAGGAGGCGTTCACGTGAGCGACGCCCGAGGTAATATTCTTTCGTTCGCGCTTCTTGATGCGCGCCGGTTCTTTGGCCATGGGGCGCCTCTCTTACTTTTTCTTGCCGGCGATCGGCTTGGCCGGACCCTTGCGGGTGCGGGCGTTCGTGTGCGTGCGCTGACCGCGGACCGGAAGGCCTTTCCGGTGACGCAGCCCGCGGTAACAGGCCAGGTCCATCAAACGCTTGATGTTGACGGAGGTTTCCCGACGGAGATCGCCCTCGACCTGATAGTCACGGTCGATCACTTCCCGGATCTGGATGACTTCCTGATCGGTCAGCTGGTTGACGCGGCGGGCGTCGGCGATGCCGACTCGATCGACTATCTGGCGAGCCTTGGCCTGCCCGATGCCGTGGATGTACTGTAGCGCGATCACAACGCGCTTGTTGGTCGGGATATTTACGCCTGCGATACGGGCCACGCAGCTTTTCTCCTGGGTAAAACTTTCAGCGCGAAAAGGCGCGACAGGCCCCGCCGCCCTAGATCCTAGGAGACGGCGAACCGATCACGCTTCTTTCGCGGAACGGTTGGTTATAGGAATATCGGCCGCGGCGTCAATGCCGCAGGCCAACAAAAGGTTCATAATCACGTATCAGCGTCGGCCGGAGCGGGACCTCCAAGCGCGAAGTCGATCTCACCGGACACGCCGAGGACATCGGCCATCCCATCAACGTCCACGAGCTTGCCCTGGTCCGCGTAATAGGGAAGCAGAGGCGCCGTGTCGCGGTTATAGGCGACCAGACGCTGGGCGAAAGCTTCGGGATTGTCGTCGGCGCGGCCCGATTCGGCGAAGCGGCCGGCCACGCGAGCCTTGAGGGCGGCCTCATCGACTTTCAGGCGAATCACCAGATCGATGGCGCCGCCACGCCGCGCCAACATCGCATCAAGGGCGCGCGCCTGGGCCAGGGTGCGCGGAAAGCCGTCAAAGATCGCCCCACCGGCGGCGTCGGCCCGTGGCAGCTGCTCTTCGATGAGGCCGATGACGATCTCGTCGGTGACCAGGTCACCGCGACTCATGATGCCCTCGACCATTCGGCCAAGATCCGAGCCGGATGCGATGGCCGCGCGCAGCATGTCGCCCGTGGAAAGCTGGATCAGCCCCCGGGTTTCCACCAGACGCTTGGCCTGCGTCCCCTTCCCCGCGGCTGGCGGTCCGAAAAGGATCAGGTTCATGCTGACTTCCCTAAAATGTGGGCTGCGTCAGCGGCCTCGGCCGCCGCGCAGCTTCGATTTCTTGATCAGGCCCTCATATTGATGGGCCAGCAGATGAGACTGGATCTGGGCGACCGTGTCCATGGTCACCGACACGACGATGAGGATCGAAGTGCCGCCAAAGGCATAAGAGCCATTGGGACCAGCCAGGAATTCCGGCACCAGGCAGACCACGGCAATGTAGGCCGCACCGATCAGTGTCAACCGGGTGAGCACGAAGTCGATGTATTCTGCCGTGCGTTTGCCCGGGCGGATGCCAGGCAAGTTCCCGCCGTACTTGCGCAGGTTCTCGGCCGTGTCCTCCGGGTTGAACACCACGGAGGTGTAAAAGAAGCAGAAGAACACGATCAGGGAGCCATACAACAACATAAAGAGCGGCTTGCCGTGGGTCAGTTGCCCCACCGCGACCGGCAGCCACTGCGCCCACTCAGGCAGTTTCATGGTGGCCAGGAAGCCCATCGCCGTCGCTGGCAGAAGCAGCAGCGAGGAAGCGAAAATCGGCGGGATCACGCCGGAAACATTGATCTTGAGTGGGAGGAAGGAATTCTCCCCTCCCATGATGCGATTACCAACCTGACGCTTGGGATAGACGATCAGCAACCGGCGCTGGGCGCGCTCCATGAACACGATGAACAGCACCACGCCGACCGCCAGAATCAGGTAGCCGAAGATCAGGAAACTCTTGGACGGATCGAGGCGCGCTTCCTGCAGCAGGTCCCAAAGGCCGACGGGCAATCTGGCCACGATACCGGCGAAAATGATCAGTGAGATGCCGTTGCCGACGCCGCGGCTGGTCATCTGCTCACCGAGCCACATCAGGAACATGGTGCCACCGACCAGTGTGACCATGGTCGAAACGATGAAGAACATGCCCGGATGGTCGACGAGGCCAGGACTGTTGGACAGGCTGACGCCGATACCGAACGACTGGAACAGCGCCAACAGCACCGTCAGGTAGCGGGTGTACTGGTTGAGCTGTTTGCGGCCCGCCTCCCCGCCTTCCTTCTTGAGCTTTTCCCACGGCGGATAGGCCGTGCCGAGCAGTTGCACGATGATCGACGCCGAGATGTAGGGCATAACGTTCAGAGAGAAGATCGCCATCCGCGACACGGCGCCGCCCGAGAACATGTTGAACATGCCCAGGATGCCCTTGGACTGCCCTTCGAAGGCGTGGGCGAAGGCGGCGGCGTTTATCCCGGGAATGGGGATGTAGGTCCCCACTCGGTAGATCACCATGGCGATCAGGGTGAACCAGATACGCTTGTGAAGTTCGGTGGCCTTCTGGAAAGACCCGAAATTCATATTGGCGGCGAGTTGTTCAGCGGCCGAAGCCATGCACTACCTCAGGTCTCTAGAGCGCGACAGGCTACAGATAGGACGCCGGGCTCCCGGACGCGAGAGCCTAAACGCGCCGGGCGGCCCAATGTCGAACCTCGGATCAGGCTTCGGGAGCCGCGACCTTCTTGGTCAGGGTGAGCGTGCCGCCGACGGCTTCCACGGCAGCCTTGGCCGGGCCGGAGGCGTCATAGGCGACGATATCGAGCTTCGTGGTCAGTTCACCCTTGCCGAGGAGCTTCACGCCGTCCTTGACGCGACGCAGCACGCCAGCAGCCACCAGGGCAGGACCGTCGACGGTCTTGGACGGATCGAGCTTGCCGTCGGCGACAGCCTTCTCAAGACGCCAAAAGTTGACCTCTGCGAGGTCCTTGGCGAAGATGTTGTTGAAGCCTCGCTTGGGCATACGCATGTGGAGCGGCATCTGGCCGCCTTCGAAGCCGGCGATGGCGACGCCGCTGCGGGCCTTCTGGCCCTTGACGCCTCGCCCGGCGGTCTTGCCCTTGCCAGAGCCGGGACCACGGCCGACTCGCATGCGGCCCTTGGTCGAACCGGGGGACGGGGAAAGCTCATTGAGCTTGG
>CAIQDO010000131.1 GCA_903870555.1 uncultured Caulobacteraceae bacterium | reverse complement strand
TGGAGTTACGCAGTTTGTCGAGAAGGAACTCGATGGCGTCTTGCGGTCCCATTGGATTGAGAATCCGCCGAAGTACGAATGTTTTCTGCAACTGGTCGCGCGGTGTAATCAACTCTTCCTTGCGCGTTCCAGACTTGAGAACGTCGATCGCCGGATAGATGCGCTTGTCGGCGACCTTTCGGTCAAGAACAATTTCGGAATTGCCCGTGCCCTTGAACTCTTCAAAGATGACTTCGTCCATCCGACTGCCGGTGTCGATCAGGGCCGTGGCGATGATGGTGAGGGAGCCCCCCTCCTCGATATTTCTGGCGGCGCCGAAGAAGCGTTTCGGCTTCTGAAGCGCGTTGGCGTCGACACCCCCGGTGAGCACCTTGCCAGAAGACGGCACGGTGGTGTTGTAGGCGCGTCCCAGGCGGGTGACCGAATCCAGCAGGATCACCACGTCGCGCTTATGCTCAACCAGTCGTTTTGCCTTTTCGATCACCATCTCGGCCACCTGCACATGACGCACGGCCGGTTCGTCGAAGGTCGAGGAGATCACCTCGCCCCGCACGGTCCGTTGCATGTCTGTAACTTCTTCCGGTCGTTCGTCGATCAACAGGACGATGAGGTAGGAATTGGGGTGGTTGGCGGCAATGGACTTGGCGATGTTCTGCAACATCACCGTCTTGCCGACCCGCGGCGGCGCCACGATCAGGCATCGCTGGCCCTTGCCGAGTGGCGCCACGATATCGATCACCCGGCCCGAACGATCCTTCAGGGTTGGATCGTCGATTTCCATCGTCATCCGCTCCTCGGGGTAGAGCGGGGTCAGGTTGTCGAAATGGACCTTGTGGCGAACGTTATCCGGATTCTCGAAGTTGACCAAGTCGACCTTCACCAGCGAGAAGTAGCGTTCTCCTTCCTTCGGCGCGCGGATGCCGCCGTCCACAGTGTCGCCTGTGCGAAGGCCGAATTTACGAATCTGCGATGGACTGACGTAAATGTCGTCCGGTCCCGGAAGGTAGTTGGCTTCTGGACTGCGCAGGAAACCGAAACCGTCCTGCACAACTTCGAGCGTCCCGGATCCGAAGATCTCCAGACCCTCCTCCGCGGACGCCTTGAGAATGGCGAACATCATGTCCTGCTTGCGCATGGCGTTCGCGTTCTCGATGTCGAACTGCTCCGCGAAGGCAAGGAGCTCGGCCGGGGACTTCTCCTTCAGTTCCTGAAGAGACATCCGAGTCAAACCGAGCGCGGCGACGGTTCTTCCGCCAGCGACCGTGCCCGTCCCCTCCGGAAAGAACCCGTCCTCCACGCTCTCGGGAGCTTCAATATCCAAGACATCTGACATGATTGATCAACTCTTCACGTGCGATCTCAGTCCAGGGACCTGATCGATAATTCCGCCGCAAGCGCCCCGATGATCGGCGACAGCGCGGCTAGGGATGGTGAGGTTCGGCGCACCCGGGCCCGCTTGGGGTCGGCATGCTTTTTGTCTCGGATTTGCGGCTCCATCACCAACCGATGGAACTCGCATTTACCGGAAACACAACCGTTTGACGCCGTCAAGCCCGAGCCGCCTCGCGGCGATCAAACACCCCATTTCGTGGTCACGGACAGGACGATTACGATCGCGGCTATGAAGGGCAGTTCATTGGTCATGCGCCAGAACTTCTCGGTGTGGTTGCGTTCGCCCGCGGCGAAGGACCGGCGTGACCGCATAAGAAAGACATGCCATCCAATCAGGAACACCACGCCTGCAAGTTTCGCCATCATCCACGGCTGGCCGAGGATCACCAATCCATCGACATAGACGAGGCTGGCGCCGAACAACGCGACTATGAGCATGGCTGGCGTCATGATGATCGCTTCCAACTTCTGTTCCATCGTCCTGAACGTGTTGTCCATGTCGGAACCCACCGTTGAACGGGTGTGATAGGTGAACAGCCGAGGCATGTAGAGCAGGCCGGCCATCCAGGCGATCACCGCCAGAATATGGATCCCCTTGAGGATGTTGAAAGTCATGGTTTTCCTTCACCTCTCAGCGTGATCGACCGCAACGGGACATGCCGGCAGGACAGGCCACGCCATCTGGGCAGATTCCCGACCTGCCTAGACATCGTTCAATGGCCCCGGCGAGACCGTCAATGAACCTCGGACTTTCCCCTACCACCGGCGCTCGCAGATAGATCGGCGCGCCCACTTCCGCTGCGAGTTCGGCGTAGTCACGATCCAGTTCCACCAGGGTCTCGATGTGCTCGGACACGAAGGCGACCGGATCGATCAACACGCCGACGCCGTCCCTGGCCGCCCAGCCGATGGCCTCCGGCGTCGAAGGACCAATCCACTTAAGCGGCCCCACCCGGCTCTGATAACAGACCTGCCAGTCCCACCCTTCCCCGAGGCGCTTGGCGATGGCCGCGCAGGTCGCCTCGATCTGCCCTTGATAAGGGTCTCCGTTGTTGGCGATTTGTTCGGGCAGGCCATGGGCGGAAAACAGCAAGCGCACTTTCGGCCGGCCGGCCGCGTTCCACGTTTCGAGGATTCGTTCGACATGAGCTTCAACCAGCCCCTGATTGTCGTACCAGCAGCATAATCCGTGGCTGGTGCCGACCCCACGGTATGCCTTCGCCCATGCCTGCAGGGACGATCCGCTCGTGGTTGTCGAATACTGCGGATAGAGGGGGGCGAGAATGATCCGATCGGGCTTGAAGGCCGCCACGGCCTTGGCGGTCTCTTCCGTCAACGGCCGCCAATAGCGCATGGCGATGAACACCTCGATCTCGGCGTCCGGAAGTTTTGCCGCCAGGCTGATCCTGAGGGCCGCCGCCTGGGCTTCCGTTTCCGGAACGATGGGTGAACCGCCACCCATCAGGGCGTAGTTCTCGATGGCGGAGGCTTCGCGCGTTCTGGCGATCAAAGCCGCTAGCGGTCGGCGGACCAGCCACGGAACCCGAATGATCGCCGGGTCGGAAAACAGATTCTCCAGGAAAGGACGAACCGCCTGTGGTCCATCCGGTCCTCCCAGATTGAATAGTACGACCGCGATCCGCGAACACGACACGGTCATGACTCCAGCCCGCGAGGGCGGTTCGGGAACGTCCGATCAGATGGCAGGCGGTACGAAGCGAGGAAGGGACAAGCCATAGGCGCTTTAGACCGTCTCTCGGCCGATGGCTCAAGAGCCCTCGATCGGTTCTCTCTTCGATACCTTTCTTAAAGGAAGAATCTGAATGGAGAAAATAGATGTAGAGCCGGCATCCGTGGGGAAAAGCCGCCAAAGCCACCGGTCCTCCACAGCCAAAACAGGCGTTAACCCCTTCTTAACACATTGTGGACGCCCCCTTCGTGGTTGGGGCGATCCAACCACTAACTATTTGAAAAGAAAACGATAATTTAACCTTCGTCTGTGGATCGGATTGTGCAGGAAGCCCTTGCCTGCCCAGAAACCGTAACGGCTCTCGGGAAAAAACCCACCGCCGACAGACCCGTGGATCATTCGCCTGTGTCGGCCCATCATCTCCCCAGCCTGATGGCTGCGATCGCCACGGCTCGATCCAGCCAACACCACTTCCACCGAACCGACGGATTGGCTAAGCCGTTCCTAACGTTCCATCCACAGCGAATAGGGGAGGTTCGCCCTTCGCATGACACCGCCACAGCGGCTCGCGACCTATTTTCATGTCCACCTGGTCTCGGATTCCACCGGTGAGACCCTTAACGCCATGGCCCGGGCGGCCTGTGCGCGTTTCAACAATGTGCTGGAGATCGAGCACATCTACGCTCTGGTGCGATCTCAGGCGCAGCTTGAACGCGCTCTTGCCGAGATCGCCATGGCGCCGGGTGTTGTCCTCCATACCATCGTTGATGAAGACCTTCGGCACGCCCTGGAGGCAGGTTGTCAGAAGCTCGACATGCCTTGTTTCGGAGCGCTCGATCCGTTGGTTTCCGCCCTGTCTTGGTATCTGGGGGCGCCGTTGTCGACCCGGGTCGGGGCTCAATACGCCCTGGACAGCGACTACTTCAATCGCATGGACGCTCTATCCTATGCCCTGGGCCACGACGACGGCCAGGGTGGCCAGGATCTGAATCTTGCCGACGTCGTTCTGGTGGGCGTCTCGCGCACCTCCAAGACCCCGACCTGCATCTACCTGGCCCACCGCGGCGTCAAGGCCGCCAACATCCCGCTTGTCGCCGCGATGGGCGTTCCCGACACCTTGTTGGCGCTCAAGAATGTCCCGGTGGTGGGACTGACCCTGTCCCCCGACAGGCTGGTCCAGATTCGCCGAAATCGATTGCGAAGCCTCAACGAGAGTCGCGAAAGCAGCTACGTCGAAAGCGACGCGGTGCGAGCCGAGGTCGTGGCGGCCAGACGTTTGTTCGAGCGTCACCGCTGGCCAGTGATCGATGTCACTCGGCGCTCGGTCGAGGAGACCGCGGCCGCCGTCATCAATATCCTCGCCGGCGGCGCGGGACAGGTCGAAGTCATCGGATGATCCCGGTCACTCTGGCGTCCGAGAGCCGAGCGCGGGGTGAGCTTCTTCGCGCCGCAGGGGTGACCTTCGCCAGCTTGACCTCCGGCGTCGATGAAGCGCTGGAAAAGGCCGGCTTGCTTGCCGCCCGCGTCTCGCCTGCAGAGGTGGCCGCCGCGCTGGCGGATCGGAAGGCCGTTTCGGTTTCTCGGCGAACCTCAGGGCTGGTGATAGGGGCCGATCAGACCCTGGAAGTCGATGGGGGTCTCTATGACAAGACCACGACCCTTGAGGACACCCGCCGTCGCCTCGTCCAATTGCGTGGACGCGCGCACAGCCTCCATGCCGCTGTCAGCCTCGCGCGGGACGGCCAGGTGCTTTGGCGCAATCTGACGACGGTAACTCTGACGATGCGTGATTTTTCAGAGGCGTTTCTGGATTCCTACCTTGCCCGAAACGGTCAGGCGGTGGCGTCCAGCGTCGGCGCCTATCATCTCGAAGGAGAAGGCGTTCAGCTGTTCGAGTCGATCGAGGGGGACTATTTCGCCGTGCTAGGTCTACCGCTTACGCCACTGCTGGCCGCTCTGCGAGCCCATCACGCCATGCCCTCATGACGCCCTCAACACCCGCCCGCTCTCTGTCCGGCATGACCCTCGTCGCCGGCGTTGCGGGATCCCCCGTCAGCCATTCCCTGAGCCCGATACTCCACAACGCCTGGATCCAGGCCGCCGGCGTCGACGCTGTCTATGTCGCCTTTGCGCCCGGTCCTCAGGGTTTCACCCGTTTCGCCGACGGCTTGCGCGGCGGGGTGATCCGGGGCCTGAACGTGACCGCGCCGTTCAAGCAGGACGCCCTGGCGATAGCCGATGTGGTGTCAGAGCGCGCTCGACGCGCCGGCTCCGCGAACCTGTTGCTGTTCGCGGCCGACGGACGGATCCATGCAGACAATACCGATGGTGTGGGCCTGCTCTACGCCTTTCACAGCCAGGCCCCCGGTTTCGAACCCGCTTCGGCGCCGATCGTCGTTCTCGGCGCCGGCGGAGCCGCCCGCGGAGCCGTGGCGGCGTTCCTCGCCGAAGGCGCACCCGAGGTTCGTGTCGTCAACCGGGACCCGGCTCGAGCGGCCTCTCTGGCGGAGATGTTCGGAACGAGGGTACGGGTGGTCGCCCCCGCTGACCTCGCGGCCGTTCTGGGGGACGCGGGAGGATTGATCAACGCCACCCCGCAAGGTCTGGGCGGCAGTCCTTCGCCCCTGGCTCTGTTCGAGGCCGCCGGCTCCGCCTGCGTGGTGATGGACATGATCTACAAGCCGATCCGAACGCGCTTCCTCATGGGAGCGGCCGAGGCTGGGCTCAGAACGGTCGACGGACTCTCGATGCTGATTGGCCAGGCCATTCCCAGCTTCGAGGCCTTCTTCGGCGCGGCGCCGCCGGCCATCGACATTCGCCGCATCGCCCTGGAACAACTGGAGAGCGCCGCATGATCACCATCGGGCTTACCGGTTCCATTGGCATGGGCAAGTCCACGACCGCCCAGATGTTCGCCGACGCCGGCGCGGCCGTTTATGACGCCGATGCCGAGGTCCGTCGCCTTTATGAACCGGGCGGGCGCGCAGTGGCCCCGGTCGAGGCGGCCTTTCCGGGCGTTGTCATCGACGGAGGTGTCGATCGGGGCCGCCTCGCTGAAAAGGTGCTCGGAGATCCGGAAGCCTTGGCCAGACTCAATGGCCTCGTCTGGCCGCTGATGGGCGCGGCCCGGGCGGCCTTTTTCGACAAGGCGCACGCGGAGGGGGCCGATATCGTCGTGCTCGATATCCCCCTGTTGCTGGAGACGGGCGGAGAAAAAGCCGTTGATGTGGTCGTGGTCGTATCCGCGCCCGCGGAAGTCCAAAGGGCGCGCGTTCTGGCAAGGCCCGGCATGTCCGAGGCCAAGTTCGCCGCCATTTTCGCCGCCCAGATGCCCGACTCTGAAAAGAGGGCTCGGGCCGACTACATCGTCGACACGGGCCAGGGTCTGAAGGCCGCTCGCGACCAGGTAGACCAGATCGTCGCGACCTTGCGCGGCCGGGCAAACCAGCCGAAGTGATCGGTCATGGCGCGCGAAATCGTTCTCGACACCGAAACAACCGGGCTGGACCCGCGCCAGGGACACCGCCTGATCGAAGTGGCGGCTGTCGAACTGGCCGATCTGATGCCGACCGGCCGGCATTTCCACTGCTATATCAATCCGGAACGCGACATCGATCCTGACGCCGAACGGATTCATGGCCTGTCCCTCGCCTTCCTGTCCGACAAGCCCACCTTTGCGGAGCCGCATGTTGCGGAGGCCCTTCTGGCCTTCATCGGCGAGGCTCCGATCATTGCCCACAATGCCGCGTTCGACCGCGGCTTCCTGAACCATGAACTCGACAGGGCCGGTATGGTTCTTCTGCCCGAGTCGCGCTGGATCGACAGTCTGGCCATAGCCCAGAAGATCTACCCGGGGGCCTACAACTCGCTCGACGCCCTATGCAAGCGGTTCAAGATCTCGCTGGCGGACCGCGCCAAGCATGGCGCCCTGGTCGACGCACAGCTCCTGGCGGGTGTCTATCTTGAGTTGCGAGGTGGTCGCGAGGCCCGCCTCGACTTGACGCAGACCACGGAAAAATCGGCAGGCGGCGCCCTGACGACGACCTCCCACGGACCTCGGCTACGCCCCCTCACGCCCCGCCTCACCAACGCCGAACGCGAGGCCCACGCCCGTTTCATCGCCGCGGAATTGAGGGGCAAGTCCCTCTGGCCGACTCATGACTAGGTCAGGCGGCGTCTCAACCCTCG
>CAIQDO010000130.1 GCA_903870555.1 uncultured Caulobacteraceae bacterium | reverse complement strand
CTGCAGACGGGAGGCGTCGAGCACGGCGAGGCGGGCGGCGTTGACCAGTGTGGGGTTTTCCGACGACTCCCCGGCCTTGATGATCCGCCGCAGGGAGGCGAGCAGGCCCACGAGCGATACATCCTCGGCCTCGCTTTGCTGGGCGCGAAGTTCGGCGATCCGCGCGGCCACCTCGGGCCTGACGGCGAGTCGGCTGGGACGACCGCGATGCCGCACGAAGCCGGCGCTCTGATAGGCGTCGATCAGCAGAATCCCCTTGGCGCGGGCCTTGGCGAAGGTTTCGTAACGGGGGTTTTCGAGGATGGGCATGGGGGTCGGGCTCGGGTCGGAGATGGGGGATGGGTTGGATTATATATTGCGTTATGCAATTTTTCAATGTCTTTCCCTCGTGAAGTCCACCCCCTGCCTGAGGTTGCGGCAGCCTGTGGGCGCCCTTGCGACACGGGATACGGGGTAGCCGCGCCGCTTGGCGTCACCAGGGCACGGTCCTGCCGTAGCGATCGAGGTAGCGCAGGCCCGTCTCGCCCTGTTGCGCGATGAGGACGTCGACGATTTGCGGCATGGCCTCCTCGATGCCGAACGGTGCGTTGGCGCCGCCCAAGTCCGTGCGGATCCAGCCCGGCGCCATCAGCACCAGCGCGGGCCCCTCGCCCGCGTGCCGGCCGGCATAGCTGGCCATGGCCTGGTTCAGGGCCGCCTTGCTGGCGCGGTAGAGGTCGTTGACGCCATTGGCGTTGTTGGCGACGCTGCCCTGGCCGGAGGACATCACGCCGATCACGCCGCCCGGCCGGACCAGCGGGCCGAACGCCTCCACCGCGCGCATGACGCCCAGGACATTGGTGGCCATGACGTGGACGAACTCCTCCGTCGACACCCCGGCCAGGGTGGCGCCGGGGTTGCGGTTGACCACGCCGCCGTTGACGAAGACGATTTCGAACCGGCGATCGGCGAGGCGGTCGCGCACGGCCAGGATCCGGTCTGCGTCGGTCAGGTCCAGCGTCTCGATCTCGAGGCGGTCCGGTTGTTCCGCCGCGAGGCCGTGCAGCGGCGTTCCAGGCCCCCGCACCGTGCCGACCACCCGCCAGCCCCTGCCGGTGAATTCGGCCGCCATCGCTTGGCCTAGCCCGCGAGAGGCGCCGACGATCAGGATCCTGTTCATGGTGGAAAATCATCCTGAAGCCGCTCGATGCGGTTCATACGCTCGTGCAGCACGGTCACTATGCCCACCGCGCCGTCGCCGAGGACCTTCCAATAGATGACATGCTTCTCGTAGCGGCAGAAGAAACCGTCGACGCCGAATTCGGCTGGGATCGGTCGCCAGGGGAAGCGCCGGGCGACGATGGCTTCGAACCGGTCGAACAGACCCCGGATATAGCGATCCGCCTGGGCCTCTCCCCAGGTGTCGCACGTGTAGACATAGATCTCGTCCAGGCGATGGCCCGCGCCGGCGAGGACGCGGTAGGGCGTCACGTCGGTTGGCGCCGGTTTCGCGCAATGACGTCGTCTGCCGAGAGCTCCTGGTATTGGCTGTCCGGCGCGGAAAACGCCTGCGCCAATTCGGCCTTTAACCGTTCGAACGCCTCGGTGTCCGCCCGGCTCATGTCGCGGCGGATCAGGTCGCGCACATATTCGCTGACATTCTCATACACGCCGTCCGCGCCAACATTGGCGGCGACGTGGTCGCCCAATGCGCCGCTCACCCGCACGTTCAAGGTCATGGTCCGTGGCATGGCGGCCTCCAAAGTCAGCGTCCTCAGGTTATGCAATATTGTGGACAGGGGCAAGGCGCATGGCGTCCGCGCCCCTGCGGCAAGGGACTGCTGCTCCCGCCCCCTAAAATGCGCTATCCGGGCACTGTCGTCCCGCCGCAGGAGACCCATGATGTCCGAGCCCCTGACCGGCGGCTGCCTGTGTGGCGCGATCCGGTATGTCGTTGAGGCGCAGGTCGAGGGGCTGGTCGCCTGCTATTGCAGTGACTGTCGGCGCATGACGAGCGCCGGCGGCTCGGTCAACGCCGTCGTCCCCGCCAGCGCGTTCCGGCTGACAAAGGGCCGGACCCAGGTCTTCACCAAGACGGCCGACAGCGGGCACGCGCTGCACCGGCACTTCTGTGGCGACTGCGGCAGCTGGCTCTACAACCCGATGGGCGGCGATCCCGAGCGTCTGGTTCTGAAGGCTGGCGCCTTCAACCGCCATGACGGCATGAGGATCACACTCAATCTGTGGGCTCGCAGCCGGGCGCCCTGGGCGCCGATGGACGCGTCCCTCGCGACGCGGGAGGCGGGGTAGCCGGCGGCCTTACTGAAAGAGGGCGAGGCGCCTGCGATCCGCCGCTCCTAGTCCTCGGAGAGCAGGAAGCGTCCATAGTCGCGTGCGCCATGCACGATCAGCAGCACGAAGACGCGATCGGCCTCGACCCGGTAGAGAATCACGTAGTTCCCGTGGACGCGACGCCGCACGCCAAGTCGCTCGAAGCGCGGGACGAAGGGATACGCCCTCGGGGCATTGCCCAAGGCCAGCGCCGCGTCTATCAGTTCCCTGGTGAACGATTCGGCCCGGGCCGGGGAGTCTTGAGCGATATAGTCGCCGATCTGTTCGAGGCTCCGTTCCGCTTCTTCAGCGAATTCGACTCTCACGGGGTCTCGCGTGCCCGCGCCATCGCCGCATATTTCGCGGTGAGGCGACCAAGAACTTCCTCGGCCGGCCTAGTCCGGCCTGCTTCCACGTCGGCAAGGCCGCGCGCCACGGAGGCGTCGAGCGCCGCGAGCCACTGCTCCTGGTCGGCCGTCATCGCCTGATCCTTCCGGATCAGGTCGCGCACGTAGTCACTGACGCTCGCATATTTGCCGCTCTCGATGCGGGATTGGACCCAATCTCGCATCGGATCGGGAACGGACACATTCATGGAAGCCATGCCACTCTCCTCCCGACAACATGGCACAAACTGCCATAAATTGCCATCCGAAAGCGGGGTCGGCGGCCTTCCTCGCCCGCGAGCGGGTGAGGAAAAGCGCCGCAGGGTTTCCGAGGTCTTTGGGGGTCACGCGCCGTAGAAGAAGCGCTCCTCGACGATCTTGTCGTCCCTCACCGTATAGAGGGCGATCTCGTCCATGGTGTTGCGCGCGCCGGTCTCCTTGAAGGTGACGTCGATGACGAAGCGCACGGTGAACTGGTCGCCGTTGAGATAGGGGCCGTAGGTCTCGGCCGAATGGACCTCGTGGGCGCCGCTCCACCACTCGCCCTTGGCGATGGCGGCGGCCTTGCCGCGGCTGGCCGGATCGCCGCCAGGAGGGGCGCCGGCCTCGATGCTGACGACGTCGTCGGCCCAATATTTCAAGCCCGGCGTAGCGAAATCTCCGGTCTTGAGGATCGCCACGAAGTCGGCGGCGAGTTCAGCGGTCGTCATGGCGGTTTCCTGCAAAAAAGTTCGTCCTGAAAGCATGCTGCCGAGAAACTGTGACGATCGCGCGACCAGTTCGCAAAATCACCAGGGCACCGCCCGCCCGTTGCGATCGAGGTAGCGCAGGCCCGTCTCGCCCTGTTGCGCGATGAGGACGTCGACGATTTGCGGCATGGCCTCCTCGACGCCGAACGGCGCGTTGGCGCCGCCCAAGTCCGTGCGGATCCAGCCGGGCGCCATCAGCACCAGCGCCGGCCCCTCGCCCGCGTGGCGGCCGGCGTAGCTGGCCATGGCCTGGTTCAGGGCCGCCTTGCTGGCGCGGTAGAGGTCGTTGACGCCATTGGCGTTGTTGGCGACACTGCCCTGGCCGGAGGACATCACCCCGATCACCCCGCCCGGCCGCGTCAGGGGGCCGAACGCCTCCTCCGCGCGCATGACGCCCAGGACATTGGTGGCCATGACGTGGACGAACTCTTCGGCCGAAACCTCAGCCAGGGTGGCCTGCGGCGTCCGGTTGGCGACGCCGCCGTTGACGAAGACGATGTCGAACGCCCGGCCGGATAGACGATCGCGCACAGCCAGGATCTGGTCGGGATCGGTCATGTCGAGCGTCTCGACCTCGACGGCGTCGGCGTCGGGGTGTTCGGCGGCAAGGCCGTGCAGCGGCGTTCCGGGCGCCCGCACCGTGCCGAGGACGCGCCATCCCCTGCCCGCGAATTCGGCGCCCATCGCCTGGCCTAGACCGCGGGAGGCGCCGACGATGAGGATCGCGGGGTTGTTCCGTTCGATGGCGGAGGTGGTCATGAGTCAATGCTTTCCGTTCGAGGGGAGTCCGCGCCGTCGACGCGCAAGCCGTTGATCAGCAGGGCGACCATACGCCGGGTGCGGGCGAAGTCGTCTGACGTGGCAGGGGCGCAAAGCAAGGCGATCGCCCGCCACATTTCCTGACCGGAGATGTCGGCGGAGCGCTCGCCCAAGGCCGCGGCCATCAAGCCCTGCAGCGGTGGCACGAGGCGGTCCTCGAAGAACCCGCGCAGGTCGGCGTAGGCCGGCGCCTCCGACTGCAGCGCGGCCGCCAAACCCCGCTTGGTGACGACCAGGTCGAGGAAGCAATCGATCCAGCGGGCGAGCGCCTCGAAGGGCGGGTAGCGGGCCGCGAGATCCTGCGCCGCCGCCGCGCAGCGTTCGACCTCGTGGCGGAACACGGCGACGACGAGATCGGAGCGTTTCGGAAAGCGTCGGTAGACCGTGCCGACGCCGACCCCGGCCTTGTCAGCGATGGCCTTGGTCGGCACGTCGACGCCCAGATCGGCGAACACCTCCGCCGCCGCCGCCACCAGGGCGTCATGGTTGCGCCGGGCGTCGGCGCGCAGTGGCGCCGCCGGTTCCAAATGCGCCTCATCATCCATCCTTCGCCGCGCCTCCCGGCCTGCCGCATTAGCGATTTCTAAACGGAACATCGTTCCGTATATATCCGGAACACCATTCCATTTAACACGGCGGGGCCAGCCTTGCGCATTCTTTTGACCGGAGCCACGGGCTTCATCGGCTCCCACCTCGTTCCGGACCTTCTCGCGGCCGGCCATGAGGTGATCGGGCTCAGCCGTTCGACAGACGGCGCTGAGCGGCTTGCCCGCACCGGGGCGCAGTCCTTCGTCGCCGACGTCAACGACCTGGACCGCCTGCGCGCCGGCGCGGCAATGGCCGACGCCGTCGTCCACACGGCCTTCAATCACGACTTCGCCCAGGTCAAGCGGCACAGCGAGGAAGACCGGGCGGTGATCGAGGCGCTGGGGCAAGCCCTGGGCGGGTCCGACCGGCCGCTGGTGGTCGCCTCGGGCACCGGGCTGGTCGAACGGCGGGCCGGCGCGGACGTCGTCACGGAAGCCGACCCTCACGCCGGTCTCGACATCGCGCCGCGCGCAGCCACCGAAGAGGCGGCCGAAGCCGTCCTGGCCCGGGGCGGTCGCGTCATCGTCGTGCGGCTACCGCAGGTCCACGACGCCCGTCATCAGGGCCGGATCGCCCACCACATCCGGCTGGCGCGGGAAAAGGGCCGCGTGGCCTATATCGGCGACGGCGCCAACCGGCTGCCAGCCGTCCATGTCTCTGACGCCGTCCGGCTGTTCCGCCTTGCTGTGGAAAACGGCCCGGCCGGCGCGCGCTACCACGCGGTCGCCGAACAGGGGGTGGCGATGCGCGACATAGCCGCCGTAATCGGCGCCGGGCTGAATCTTCCGGTCGCGTCGATCCCGCCCGAGGCGGCGGCCGACTATTTCGGCGTCCTGGCGCGGCTCGCGCCCCTCGACCTCGCCGCCTCGAGCGCCCAGACGCGCCGGGACCTCGATTGGACGCCGAAGGGTCCAGACTTGCTTGCCGATCTGCAGCGGATCGACTGGGCGGCGGGCTGAGCGCCCGCGCCCCTACCCCATCGGGTAGAGGATATCCTTGGTCACCGCGTCGATGGCCTTGAGGATCGCCGGCTCCAGGGTCAGGTCGGCGGCGGCGAAGATGTCGGGCAGCTGGTCTTCGCGGGTGGCGCCGACGATGGTCGAGGCGACGTAGTCGTGCTGCTTGCTCCAGGCGGTGGCCAGGGTGACCGCGCTGATCCCGGCCTCGGAGGCTATGGCCTGGAAGCGCTTGGTCGAGGCGATGGTCTTGTCGTTGACGAAGCGTTTGGCCATCACCGCCTGGCGCCCGCCGAGCCTGATGTAGTTGGAGAAGCGCGCGCCGTCGGGCGTGGCGCCGTCGTTGTATTTGCCCGACAGGACCCCGCCGCCGAGCGGCGAATAGGGGATGGAGCTGACGCCTTCGTTGCGGCAGGCGGCCGCCAGTTCGTCCTCGAAGCGGCGATTGTTGAGGCTGTGGTTGTTCTGGATGGTCTCGTAGCGGGCGACGCCCAGGCGCTCGGAGGCCGACAGGCTCTTCATCAGGCCCCAGGTGGTCTCGTTGCTGCAGCCCAGCACCCGCACCTTGCCGGCGCGGACCAGCTCGTCGAGGGTCTCCATGGTTTCGTCATAGGCCGTGCCGTGGTCCGGCCAATGGGTCTGGTAGAGGTCGACGTAGTCCGTGCCGAGCCGTTGCAGGCTGGCCTCGATGGCGCGGGTGATGTTGTGGCGGTCCAGCGCCGTCATGCCGGCGCGCTGGGCCGACTTGATCCAGCCGTGGCTGGGGCCGCTGACCTTGGTGGCCAGGATGATCGAGTCGCGCCGCTTGGTCTTCATCCAGCGCCCGACGATCTCCTCGGTCAGGCCGGCCCATTCCTCCTTGGGCGGCACCGGATAGTTCTCGGCGGTGTCGTAGAAGGTGATGCCGGCGTCGAAGGACGCGTCGAGGATGCGGTGCGAGGTCGCCTCATCGGCGCCCGAGCCGAAGGTCATGGTGCCCATGCAGATCGCGGAGACCTGAATCGGGCTTCGGCCCAGCCGTTTGAATTGCATTTTCCAGCCCCTGGAATGGTGTTGATTGGCGCGTCGGCGTCCGAGGCGCAGGCGGGTGATACGCACAGCGAAGCCGTGGCGCAACCGGCGCTCCCGGATGTGACCGCTGGCCAAGCGCGTGGGCTCACGCCATGCTGTCAGCAAAAGGGAGAGCGTCCATGCTTCTGAAGGGCCTGAAAGTCGTCGAACTGGCCACCTGGATCGCCGCGCCGGGGTGCGCCATGCTGATGGCCGAGTGGGGCGCGGACGTGATCAAGGTCGAGAGCGCCGCGGGCGACGCGGTGCGAATGTACTTCCTCGACACGCCCGAGAGCCCCGGCAATCCGGTGTTTTCAATGGAGAACCGCGGCAAGCGCGGCATTGTGCTCGACACCGGCTCGGCCGCCGGCCGCGAGGCCCTGATCGCCCTGCTGAAGACCGCCGACGTGTTCATCACCAACGTCCG
>CAIQDO010000129.1 GCA_903870555.1 uncultured Caulobacteraceae bacterium | reverse complement strand
GCCGATGACGGCCGCCCTTATCATGTCCCCCTGCTGGTCTCGCCCTACGGCTATTCCACCTACAGAGGCAGCTGAGGCGCCCCTTCCGCGGGCGCCGCGTCCCTCTCCCGTCCCGAGATTGAGCAGCCGGGTATTTCGCCCGCCGCGAGGCTGGACCCTCCCGCCATAAGGTCCCAAGTTCCCCGCCATGCCCGACACGATACGCTATCTGCTGGATGGCCAGGTCCGCGAAATTCGCGGCGCCGATCCGACGCGCACCGTGCTGGAGCATCTGCGTGGCGACCTTGGCCGCACGGGGACCAAGGAAGGCTGCGCCGAGGGCGACTGCGGGGCCTGCACGGTGCTCGTCGGCGATTTGACGACGGCGGGCGACGCGGTGCGCTGGCGGGCCGTCAACAGCTGCCTTCAGTTCCTGCCGATGATCGACGGCAGGGCGCTGATGACGGTGGAGAGTCTAACCGCCGAGCGCGAGGGCGCGCTTCACCCTGTCCAGCGCGCGATGGTCGAGTCCCATGCCTCCCAGTGCGGGTTCTGCACGCCGGGGTTCGTGATGAGCCTGTACGGCCGGGCGATCGGGGCGGCGGGCGCGGACGACGCGCCGCTTGACGAGGTTCTGGCCGGAAACCTGTGCCGCTGCACCGGCTACGGGCCGATCCTGGCTGCGGCCGAGGCGACGCCGCCGGAGCCGGCCCCAGACGTGGCGGACGCCCTGCGCAACCTTCGCCGCACCGCCCCCCTCGCCCTGTCGCATCACGATCCGATCCATGACGCGAGCCGCCGTTGGGTCTCGCCCCGCTCCATCGACGACCTCGTCAGGGCAGCCGAGGCCCACCCAACGGCGATCTTTGTCGCCGGCGCCACCGATGTGGGCCTTTGGGTAACCAAGCAGCATCGTGCGCTGGAGACGATCATTTCCCTCGGCGAGGTCGCCGAACTGAGGGCGATCGAGGCCCGGCCCGACCATCTCGTCCTGGGCGCGATGGCGTCCTATGCCGACGCCCTGCCCGCCCTTTCCAACCTCGCGCCCGACCTGGGGGCCATGATCCGGCGCCTGGGCTCGACCCAGGTGCGCAACGCTGGCACGGTCGGCGGCAATATCGCCAACGGCTCACCGATCGGCGACATGCCCCCCGCCCTGATCGCCCTGGGCGCGCGCGTTCGGTTGCGCCGCGGCGCGGACCGTCGCAGCCTGCCGCTGGAGGATTTCTTCCTCGTCTACGGTCGCCAGGATCGTGCGCCGGGCGAGTGGCTGGAGGCCGTCGTCATTCCCAAGCCTAGACCGGGCGTCGTTCTTAAGGTGTACAAACTGACCAAGCGGTTCGACCAGGACATTTCGGCGGTCTGCGGCGCCTTCGCCCTTGAGATCGTCAACGGCCTCGTCGCCAACGCCCGGGTCGCCTTCGGCGGCATGGCGGCGACGCCCAGTCGCGCGCGCGGCTGCGAGGCCGCCCTGATCGGCCGGCCGTGGTCGGCCGACACCGTCGAGGCCGCCGCCGCGGTCCTCGCGGAGGACTTCCAGCCGATCAGCGACCTGCGCGCCTCCGCCGACTATCGCCGTATCGCCGCGGCCAACCTGTTGCACAAGACCTTCGCCGAGAGCCGCCTGCCCGCCGCGTCGACCCGCATCCTGGCGGCGTCCGCCTATGACTGACACGATCAGCGGCGGCGTCCGCGCCTCGGTCGCCCACGACAGCGGCGAGCGCCACGCCTCCGGCCGGGCCCTCTATGTCGACGATATCCCGGCGCCGGCCGACCTGCTGCACGTCTGCCTGGCAATGAGTCCCCACGCCCATGCCCGCATCCTGCGGATGGACCTGGCTGGCGTCCGGGCCGCGCCCGGCGTTATCGCCGTGTTCGACGCCGCCGACATCCCCGGCGAGAACAACGTTGGGCCGGTGGTTCACGACGACCGGCTGTTCGCCGACGGCGAGGTGACCTGCGTCGGCCAGAGCCTGTTCGCCGTCGCCGCCGAGAGTGTCCGCGCGGCGCGGGCCGCCATCGGCCGCGCGGTGGTCGACTATGAGGTCCTGCCAGCGGCCGTCACCATCGCCGATGCGAGGGCCGCGAACCTCACCCTGGAACCCTGCCAGCGCATGGCTCGGGGCGACGCCGCCGCCGCTCTCGCCGCCACGCCGCGCCGCCTCCAGGGCCGCATGACCATCGGCGGCCAGGATCACTTCTACCTTGAGGGCCAGTGCGCCCTGGCGACGCCCCGCGAGGATGGCGAAGTCCATGTCTGGTGCTCGACCCAGCATCCCAGCG
>CAIQDO010000128.1 GCA_903870555.1 uncultured Caulobacteraceae bacterium | reverse complement strand
CGCCGGCGTCTCCGATCTCTATGTCGTGATGGCCCGCTCGGGCGGTGATGGGGCAGGCGGCGTGTCGACCTTCGTCGTCGAGAAAGGCATGCCGGGCCTGTCGTTCGGCGCGCCGGAGAAGAAGATGGGCTGGACAAGCCAGCCGACGGCCATGGTCCACTTCGACAACGTCATCATCCCGGCCGGGAACCGTGTTGGCGACGAGGGCCAGGGCTTCAAGATCGCCATGATGGGCCTCGACGGCGGGCGGCTGAACATCGCCTCCTGCTCCCTCGGGGGCGCCGCCCTGGCGCTCGACACCGTCAAGGCCTACGTCGACAGCCGCAAGCAGTTCGGCCGATCGCTACGTGAGTTCCAGGGCCTGCAGTTCCGCCTCGCCGACATGGAGACCGAGCTGGAGGCCGCCCGGCTGATGGTTCGCCGAGGCGCCTCGGCCTTGGACCGCAAGGACCCGGCCGCCACCCGCCTGTGCGCCATGGCCAAGCGCTTCGCCACCGACGCCGGCTTCGAGATCGCCAACCAAGCGCTTCAGCTTCACGGCGGCTACGGCTATCTGAAGGACTATCCCCTTGAGCGGATCGTGCGCGACCTGCGCGTGCATCAGATCCTCGAAGGAACCAACGAGATCATGCGCGTGATCATCGCGCGGGAGATGTTCCGGCCATGAGCGACAGCCCCACCTCCGACGTCGAACCTGAAGTCCTGGTCTCCATCGAGGGAACCGTCGGACGCCTGACCCTCAATCGGCCCAAGGCGCTGGGGGCCCTGACGACCGGCATGGTGGCCTTGATGACCGACGCCCTTCTGGCCTGGCGCGACGATCCGGCCGTCACCCTGGTGCTGATCGACCACGCCGGCGAGCGCGGTTTCTGCGCCGGCGGCGACATCCGCTTTCTGGCCGACAGCGCGGCCAAGGGCGGGGAGAGCGCGCGCCACTTCTTCTATACCGAGTACCAGCTCAACCACCTGCTGTTCGTCTATCCCAAGCCGGTCGTGGCGGTGATGGACGGGATTACCATGGGCGGCGGCGTCGGCATCGCCCTGCCGGCCCAATATCGGGTGGCCACCGAGCGCACGACCTTCGCCATGCCCGAGACCGGCATCGGCCTCTTCCCCGACGTGGGCGGCGGCTGGCACCTGTCGCGGCTGCACGGCGCGGTCGGCGCCTGGCTTGCCCTGACCGGCGCGCGCGTCAAGGCGGCCGGTTGCGAGATCCTCGGCATCGCCACCGACGTCCTGCCCTCGGAGCGCATCGCCGAGTTCAAGGCGCGCCTGATCGCCGATCCGGCCGCGGTCGAAACGATCCTCACCGAGCTTGAGATCGACCCCGGCCACTCGACCATGATCGAGCACCATGACCAGATCGACCGGCTGTTCGGCGGCGACACCGTCGAAGCCATTCTCGCCGCGCTCGAAACCGACGGCGGCGACTGGGCCGCCGCCCAACTCGCGATCCTCAGGACCAAGTCGCCGCTGAGCATGAAGGTGTCGCTGCGCCAGCTTCAGGCCGGCAAGGCGATGAAGACCTTCGCCGACAACATGGCCATGGAGATGCGCATCGGCGCCCGGGTGGTGATGAGCGCCGACTTCGCCGAGGGCGTCCGCGCCGTTATCGTCGAGAAGGACAACAAGCCCGTCTGGAACCCCGCCGACCTCACCGGGGTCACCGACGCCATGCTTGACGCCATCTTCGCCCCGCTTCCCGCCGATCAGGAATGGAAACCCCTATGAGTTCCGAGACGACCCCCGAACCCATCTACGAAACCCTCCTCGTCGAACAGCGCGGTGCGGTCACCCTGATCACCCTCAACCGGCCCAAGGCGCTCAACGCCCTCAACAGCCAGGTGCTGGCTGACCTGCTCGCCGCCTTCGCCGCCTATGACGCCGATCCGACCCAGCGCTGCGCCGTGCTCACCGGCAGCGAGCGGGCCTTCGCCGCCGGCGCCGACATCAAGGAGATGTCCGAGCAGTCGTTCGCCGACATGTACGGCCTGAACTTTTTCGCCGGCTACGCCCGCCTGACCACCACCCGCAAGCCGTGGATCGCCGCGGTGGCGGGCTTCGCCCTCGGCGGCGGCTGCGAGTTGGCGATGATGGCCGATTTCATCATTGCCGCCGACAATGCCAAGTTCGGCCAGCCTGAGATCAAGCTGGCCGTCACCCCCGGCATGGGCGGCTCCCAGCGGCTGACCCGCGCTGTGGGCAAGGCCAAGGCGATGGAGATGTGCCTGACCGGCCGCAACATGGACGCCAAGGAAGCCGAGGCCAGCGGCCTGGTCGCCCGCGTCGTCCCCCTGGCCGACCTCGTCGCCGAGGCGGTCAAGTCGGCCGAGGCCATCGCCGCCATGGCCCCCCTGGCGACCATCGCCTGCAAGGAGATGGTCAACGCCGCCTATGAGACCATGCTCGAACAGGGCATCAACTTCGAACGCCGGCTGTTCCACGGCCTGTTCGGCTCGGCCGACCAGAAGGAAGGCATGGCCGCCTTCATCGAGAAGCGGCCGGGCGTGTTCACAGGGCGGTAGGGCGCGAAGGTTGCGATCAGGCGGCAGCCTGGTCGATGTCGACAGGCGTGTCGACCATG
>CAIQDO010000127.1 GCA_903870555.1 uncultured Caulobacteraceae bacterium | reverse complement strand
TGGTCGGGACCGCCAGCACCCTGTTCATCGCCCTGGCCGGGGGCGGGCCGGTGTGGGGCATGGCGATGCTGATGGTCTCGCAGGTCATCGGAGACGGGGTCGGGACGACAGCAGAGATCGCCGGCCACACCCTGCGCCAGACCCTCGTCGCGCCTCAGATGATGGGACGGGTCGGCGGCGTGTTCGCCGTCGCGCCCGGCGTCACCGGCATCATCGGGGCCCTGGCGGGTGGCGGGCTGGCGGGGTTGATCGGCATGCGCCCGACCCTCTTTGTCGCCGCCCTGGGGCTGATGTCGGCGGCGGCGATCGGCCTGACCTCGCCGTTGATGTGGGCGAAGGACGAGGCCTAGGTGAGGCCGGCGGGCATGTAGGGCGTGCGCATCGTCACAAGCTCTTCGGCGGCGGTAGGGTGGACGGCGCAGGTGTTGTCCCACTGGGCCTTGGTGGCGCCGAGCTTGATGGCGATGGCGGCCATCTGGATGATTTCCGGCGAATCCTGGCCGACGACGTGGCAGCCGAGCACCCGGCCGGAGGCCTGGTCGACGACCAGTTTCATCAGCATCCGCTCCTCGCTGCCGTAGAACGTGCCCTTCATCGGACGGAACACCGAGCGATAGATGTCGATCTTGCCGCCGGCGTGGCGGGCCTGGGCCTCTGTCAGGCCAACTGATCCGATCGGCGGCTGAGAGAACACCGCGCTGGCGACGTCCTGATGGTCGAAGCTTTGGGGATTGTCGCGGAACGCGGTCTCGACGAAGGCAGCCGCCTCACGGATGGCCACCGGAGTCAGATTGATGCGGTCCGTGACGTCGCCTACGGCCCAGATGTTGGGGATGTTGGTGCGGGAGAATTCGTCGACAACGACCGCCCCGCTGCCAGTGAGGGCGACGCCCGCGGCCTCAAGGCCCAGGCCTTGGGTCTTGGCCGCCCGGCCGGTGGCGAACATCACCACGTCGCTTTCGACGGTATGGCCGCTGGTCAGATGGCTGACGATCCCAGCGTCGGTCTTCTCCAGCCGGTCGTGGTGGCAGCCGAGAATAACGGTGATCCCCCGTCGCTCCAGCTCGCCGGCGAGGTGGGCGCGGACGTCGTCGTCGAAGCCGCGCAGGATGTTGGCCCCGCGGTAGAGCAGGGTCGTCTCCACCCCCAAGCCATTGAAAATTCCGGCGAATTCGACGGCGATATAACCGCCGCCGACCACCAGCACGCGCTTTGGCAACTCGGGAAGATGGAAGGCCTCATTGGAGGTGATGGCGTGCTCGACGCCAGGCAGGTCGGGCGGCAAGGTCGGCCAGCCACCGGTGGCGATCAGGATCTTGTCGGCTGTGACGGTGCGATCCTCGCCGACGATGCGCACCGTGTGGGCGCCCGTCAGTTCGGCGCGGCTGTGGATCAGGTCGGCGCCGGCGTTGCGCAGGTTGGTGACGTAGACCCCCGACAGGCGGGCGATCTCGATGTCCTTGGCGGACAGGAAGGCCGGCCAGTCGAAGGTCGTCTCGCCTACCGTCCAGCCGTAGCCGCGGGCCGTCTTGAAGCTCTGGGAGAACTCCGAGGCGTAGACCATGAACTTCTTGGGGATGCAGCCGCGGATGACGCAGGTGCCGCCGACGCGGTGCTCCTCGGCCACCGCCACCCGGTGGCCGTCCATCGCCGCCAGCCGGGCGGCGCGCACGCCCCCAGAGCCGGCGCCGATGACGAACAGATCGTAGTCGTAGTCGCGCTTGGGGTCGCTCAAGGTCGGGCTCCGTTACGGCAGCAGGGTGATGACGCCGTCGGCCGTGCCGAGAATGGCGCGTTCGGCGAGACCGAGGAACAGGCCATGCTCGACGACGCCGGTCAGGGCCTTGAGGGCGCCAGCCAGGGCGGTCGGATCGTCGATGGCGCCGCAGGCGGCATCATAGATGACATTGCCGTTGTCGGTCTTCAATGGATGGCCGTCGTCGCGGCGGCGCAGGATGGCGCGGGCGTCGAAACCCAGATCCGCCAGGGCCGCGTCGACGCGTTTGGCGGTGGAGGCGTGGCCGAAGGCGACCACCTCGATGGGCAGGGGGAAGCGGCCGAAGCGGCCGGGGGTCTTGGCGGCGTCGGCGATCACCACCCGGCGGGCGGAGGCCTCCCACACCAGCTTCTCGCGCAGCAGGGCCGCGCCGCCGCCCTTGATCAGGGCGAGGCCCGGGCCGATCTCGTCGGCCCCGTCGACGGTGAGGTCGATGTCGCCGGCCTCGTCGAGCTCCAGCAGCGGGATGCCCAGCGACCGCGCCAGGGCGGCTGTGGCCTCGCTGGTGGCGACGCCCTGAATGGCCACATCGCGGGCGGCCAGGGCCTGGACGAAGCGCACGGCGGTGGAGCCGGTGCCCAGGCCGACGATCATGCCGGCCTGAACCAGTTCGGCGGCCGCGGCCCCGGCGGCGCGCTTCTGATCGTCGGCTGTCATTTGAGGCCTTTCTGTTGGCGCTTGCGGGCGCGGAAGGCGGCCGCCCAGCCCGGTTTCTCCGTTTGCGGCCCCCGCTCGAAGGCCAGGGCGTCGGGCGGCACCGTGCGGGTGATCACCGAGCCCGAGCCGGTATAGGCCCCGGCGCCGACGCTGACCGGCGCCACCAGCGAACTGTTGGAGCCGATGAAGGCGCCAGGGCCGATATGGGTGTCGTGCTTGTCGAAGCCGTCGTAGTTGCAGAAGATCGTTCCGGCGCCGATGTTGGCCCCCGCCCCGACCGTGCCGTCGCCAAGATAGGACAGGTGGTTGGCCTTGGCGCCGGGGCCGACCTTGACCTTCTTGACCTCGACGAAGTTGCCGATGTGGGCGCCCTCGCCGATGTCGGCGCCGGGGCGCAGGCGGGCGTAGGGGCCGACGATGGCGCCGCTGTTCACCACCGCGCCCTCGAGGTGGCTGAAGGCGCGGATCACCGCGCCGCTGCGCACCGTCACCCCCCCGGCGAACACCACATAGGGCTCGATCACGGCGCCGCCCTCGACGACGGTGTCCCACGCCAGGTGGACGGTGTGCGGCGCGGTCATGGTGACGCCGACGGCCATCAGGGCGGCGCGGCGGCGGTCCTGGAAGGCGGTCTCGACGGCGGCCAGCTCGGCCTGGGAATTGACACCGGCGACGTCGGCCTCGTCGGCCATGGCCACGCGCACCGACCTGCCCGCCGCGCGGGCCAGGCCGACGACGTCGGTGAGATAGTACTCGCCCTTGGCGTTGGCGTTACCGACCTGATCCAGCAGCGCGAACAGCAGGGCCGCGTCGGCCGCCAGCACGCCGGAGTTGCAGGCGCGAATCGCCAGTTCGGCCGGCGACGCCTCCTTGGCCTCAACGATGCGCAGCAGGCTGTCACCACCCTCCACCACCAGCCGGCCGTAGGCGCCCGGCTCGGCGGCCTCGAAGCCGAGCACCGCGAGATCCGCCCCGTCCCGCCTCAGGGCGAACAGAGTCTCAATCACCGGGGCGGTCAGCAGGGGCACGTCAGCATAGGTGACGACCACATCGCCGGAGAAGCCCGCCAGGGCGTCCCTGGCCGCCAGCACGGCGTGGCCCGTGCCCAGCGGCGGGTCCTGCACGGCGACGGCGCCCTCGCCCAGCCGCTTCACCACATGGGCGCGCACCGCCGGAGAATGATCGCCGACCACCACCACGATCGGAGAACAGCCGAGGGCCTGGGCGGCGTCGATGGCCAGGTCGGTCATGGCCCGGCCGCCGACGGGATGCAGCACCTTGGGGGTGGGAGACTTCATGCGCTCGCCGCGGCCTGCGGCGAGGATCACGGCCGCCCGGGCGGCGGCGGAGGGGGACGTCATAAGGAGTTCCGAACCTGATTCAACGAGGGGCCATCGAGCCGGGCGACCTTGCCACGGCGGCGCGGTCTGGGGCAAACAGATCGCGAACCGGAGCCTTGCCTTGACCACCCAAAACGCCCTCTCGCCTCTGGCCGGCGCGGCCATTGTCTTCGACCTCGACGGCACCCTGATCGAAACCGCGCCGGACCTGGTGGGGACGCTGAACGTGCTGCTGACGCGCGAGGGCATCGCCCCTCTGCCCCTGGCCCAGGCGCGCGACATGATCGGCCAGGGCGCCAAGGCGCTGATCGCCCGGGGCTTCGTCGCCGCCGGCGCCCCGCTGAGCGACACCGACCTGAACCGTCTGTTCGACGACTTCATCGTCCACTACCTGGCGCACATCGCCGACGAGAGTCGGCCGTTTCCTGGTCTGCTCGACGCGCTCGACGCGCTGGCGGCCGAGGGGGCGATCCTGTCGGTTTGCACCAACAAGCGCACCGACCTGAGCCTGGCGCTGCTGGACGCCCTGGGCATGACCCACAGGTTCGCTGCGGTCGTCGGCGGCGAGGCCGTGGCGGCGCAGAAGCCGGCGGCCGACCACCTGATCGCCGCCGTCGAACGGGCGGGCGGCGATCTTCGCCGGGCGGTGATGATCGGCGACTCCGCCTCCGACGCCGGCGCCGCCCGCGCCGCGGGCGTGCCCCTGGTGCTGGTCAGCTTCGGCTACACCGACATTCCGGCAGCGGAGCTGGGCGCCGACGTGCTGATCGACCACTTCGACGAGGTGGTCGATGCGTGCAGGCGGTTGCTGGCCTAGGCGAACGCGGCACGCGCTCTTGTGGCACGGCGGACGAGTCGCTATAGCCCCTCTCCTTCTGTTTCGGATGCGTAGCTCAGCGGGAGAGCACCTCGTTCACACCGAGGGGGTCACAGGTTCAATCCCTGTCGCATCCACCAGAAATTCCCAGGAAAATCCGCATCTTGAAGACGCCAAGGGCCGACGCGCCGCCGCGCGTGGCGATGACGTGTCTGAGACTGTTGACGATTTCAAAGAGCGAATTGCCTTAAGACGATACCAAATATTTGCAAATTGTCAATATCCAAAGGGCGATGGCCGCGGATTTGGCTGAAATTCCGCTGTTCGCGCACCGCCGCCGACCGTCAGGACAGGGCCAAAGACGGCCAGGATGAGGTCGGGAAGGGCCAGGATGGAACCGCGGACGGCTCGATAAACGCCCGCGGAACGCCGGGAAGGGCCAACCATGAGCCGTTCATGGCCCGGATGGGGCGAGGATCGGACGTCGGCCGATTCAGCGGGCGCGTGGTTTCGGGAACGGCGTCATTCGGCCGATTGACGGAACGGCCGGCCACGTCTGGACCTGTCCCCCGGTCCCGCATCCGCATCGCCTAGTCGAAGCGTCGCCGTGAGCGCATAATCATCGCCGGGACATCGAGGACACCATGAATCACCAGGCGCTGTCGTCCTTCATCTGGTCGGTCGCCGACTTGCTGCGGGGGGATTACAAGCAGTCGGAATACGGCAAGGTGATCCTGCCGTTCACGGTGCTGCGCCGCCTGGACTGCGTGCTGGCGCCCACCAAGGCCGCGGTTCTGGCGGAGCTCGCCGACAAGACCGCCGCAGGCCTGAACCCCGAGCCTTTCCTGCTGCGCAAGGCCGGACAGAGCTTTTTCAACACCTCGCCCTTGGACATGGGACGCCTGATGGGCGATGCGGACCACATCCGCGAGAACCTCTACGCCTACATCCAGGCGTTCTCGCCGGCCGTGCGCGACATCTTCGAGCGCTTCGAGTTTCAGGCCCAGGTCGACCGCCTGGCCAAGTGCGGCCTGCTGTATCAGGTGACCGAGAAGTTCGCCGAAATCTCCAACGAGACGGCCGGGGACCGCCCGCGTGATCGTCACGGAGGACGAGACCCCGCCAGCGGCGCCCGAGGGCGGCAAGGTCAAGCTCGCGCCGCTGTCACGCATCTTCCGTAACGACGCGTTCTGCTATCGCACCATCACCGTAGAGCGCCCCCTGATGGATGAGAAGGGCCGCCCGGTCCTGGGCCAGCGCGGCAAGGCCAAGGGAAAACCCCAGGCCGACAGCGCATTGCGCGACACCGAGAACGTGCCGCTGTCGGAGGACGTCGACGCCTATTTCAAGCGCGAGGTCCTGCCCCACACGCCCGACGCCTGGATTGACCGCGACAAGACGAAGGTCGGCTACGAAATCCCCTTCAACCGACACTTCTCCGTCTTCGAGCCGCCCCGCGACCTGGCCGAGATCGACGCCGATCTTCTGAAAGTCACCGACCGGATCACGGCGATGATCGAGGGGTTGGCGGGATGAGCGAGCGCCTTTCGCTTGCTTTTTCATGGCGCGCCGTGTCACACTATTTGCAACAACACCCCCCACGCCTATCCCTGGAAGCGCAATATCGGGGGGTTACTCTTTCGTGACCCTTCCGGCCTCGCTGGAAGGGTCATGCCTTACGACAAACCCTCCACAACTGTCGAACATCAGGTCGAGACGCTCATCACTCGCGGCCCACATCGCGCGAACCCAGCCGGGGCTACGCGGCTTCACCCGAGTCAACCTGTTCCGGATGCGCCAATTCTATGAGGCCTACCAAGCCGATGAAATTGTCTCACCACTGCTGAGACAATTGCCGTGGACCCACCACCTCATCATCCTGGGTCAAGCTCGTCGACAGGAGGAGCGGGAATTCTATATTCGGTTGGTGATCCAGGAAAAATGGTCGAGTCGGCAATTGGAGCGGCAAGTCCGGCTTGCCGCCTTCGAACGCGCGGTTCTGACTCCGGGAATTGTCTCGCCGCCGCTGAGACAAATCGGACCCAGCGCTTCGGCGGTCTTCCGCGACGCCTACGTCGTCGAATTCCTGAATCTTGCACCGGAACACGGCGAGGCCGACGTACACCTCGGCCTGATACGCCAGCTGCGGGACTTCATGATCGAACTGGGCCGGGACTTCTGTTTTGTTGGCTCGGAATACCCCTTGCAGGTCGGCGGCCGGGATTTCGCGCTCGACCTGCTGTTCTTCCATCGGGGGCTAAACGCCCTGGTCGCGCTCGAGCTCAAGGTCGGACGGTTCGAACCGGAGCATCTGGGCAAGCTGGCCGATTTTGAGAACGGCACGGATGTCGAGCGCATCATTGCGGCGTTTTAGGACCTGCCGCCAACCGCCACGGAGGAGAAGCCGATCCGGGTGTTGCTCGATCATCCGGACGGCGCTTGCGCCGAATTGTCCGTCGCGATCGGCTGGGACCCGGTGGCGTGGGATATGCATTTCGGCGCCATGTGCTCCAAACGCCTGGAGTGGCTCTGGCCGCTGGAGCCGTCCGTGCGCGAGGAGAAGGACGGCTATATCCGCCTGCTTGCGGTCCAGCAGAAGGTCGGCGATCAGCCGGTTCGCTATCGGATGCTGCCCGAAGCCGTTTCAGCCTTCGCCTCCCTCGACATCAAATCGCGCGGCGGGTGACCCGGTGGGATCGTTTGCCGTGGGTTTGCGGTTCCGATATCCTCAGGCCACTCGGAGGCTCCCGACATGGGCAAAATCGATCCCGAACTGACAAAGGTGCAGGCGGCCCACGCCTTCATGCTGGAAGACGAAGACTTCGCCGACGATGGCGCCGAAGCCAGAAAGACCTTGGCCGAGGGACGCCCGATCTATTACACCGAGGCCTCGACGCCGCCGGGGCTTGTGGTGCGGGAAAGTCCTGACGGACAAAGGGATTTGCTGCGAGTGGATGCGGACGGATCGTTCCACGTCGTTGGGTCCGGCTGACTGCGACCTTGTCCGACACGTTGCCGCGGTTGTGGGTCATCGCCGGTCCGAATGGCGCCGGCAAATCGACTCTGGTGACCGAGCGGATTCGGCGCCACCTCACAGTGGTGAATCCCGATGATATCGCTCGGGATCTGCCGGAGGGGCCCGGACGTCTTGGTCTCGCGGGTCGCGCCGCGCTCGCCCAACGAGACCGCCTGATCGCGTTGCGGCAAAGTTTCGCCTTCGAGACGACGCTCAGCGGTGTTGGCGCCTTGCGGTTCATGGCTCGGTGCAAGGTCGCGGGCTACCGGGTGATGTTCATCTATGTGGGTTTGGACAATCCGGGTTTGTCGCGAATGCGGGTGCTGGACCGCGTGAGCAAGGGTGGCCACGACGTGCCGCCGGCCGACCTGATGCGGCGTTATCCCGACAGTCTGGCCAACGTGGCCCGGGCCCTGGCCATCTCCGAACGCGCTTGGGTGATCGACAACAGCGGCGCCAGCCGTCACTTGTTGTTCAGCCGAGGCCACCGGCGAATCCGATATTTGGCGGCGGATCTTCCGGCATGGGCGTTAGAGGCGATTCCGGCAGGGTTCAGACTCGGCGAGTAGAACAAGCCTTACAATTCTTGACGTCGTAGTTAAGGCTGGCGCCCGCATGACCCTGCACAAGGAAATCGCCTTCGAATCCGAAATCTGCGAGCACCTCGCGGGTCACGGCTGGCTGTATTCGGATGGCGACGCCGCCCAATACGATCGCGCCCGTGCGCTCCTGCCGCCGGACCTGATCGCCTGGGTGAAGGCCACCCAGCCGCAGGCCTGGGACGCCCTGACGAAGAACCACGGCGCGGCGGCCGAGAGCGTGCTGCCGGACCGTATCCGCAAGCAGATCGACGATCGCGGAACCCTCGACGTCATGCGCCACGGCGTCGAGATGATCGGCCTTCGTCGGCCGCTGATCCGGGCCCAGTTCAAGCCGGCGATGGGCATGAACCCTGACATCGTCGCCCGTTACGCCGCCAACCGTCCACGCGTCGTCCGACAGCTTCGCTATTCCCGGCATAACGAAAATTGCCTCGACCTGGCGCTGTTCCTCAACGGTCTGCCGGTCGCCACCGTCGAGCTGAAATCCGACTTCACCCAGAGCGTCGGCGACGCGATCGACCAGTACCGCTTCGACCGTGATCCCCGACCAAAGGGCCACCGACCCCAACCTGATCTACGACCTGCGCGCCAAGCTGGACGCCGCCGGTCACGACGACGACCATGAGGTCGACCGCGTAGTCCGGGTAGAGTTGAACCCGAAGCCGACCCAGGGCGATCTGATCGCCGCCATCGCGCCGGTCGCCGATCGCCTGGTCAAGCGGTTCAGCGCCGCCAAGGCCGCCTTCGTCGCCGCCACAGCGCAAGAGGATGCCAAGGGCGCCGCCGCGGCCAAGGACACGATGGACGCCCTGACCCTGTTCAAGACCGACATGGCGACGTTCCAGCGGCTCTACAGCTTCCTCTCCCAGATCTTCGACTATGGGAACGGCGCCATCGAGGGGCGTTTCCTGTTCTACAAGCGCCTGCTGCCGCTGCTGGAATTCGGCCGCGAGCGCGAGGGGATCGACCTGTCGCAGGTCAAGCTGACGCACCACAATCTCAAGAACGAGGGCAAGCGCAACCTCCTCTACGGCGAGGAGGAGGCCCCGAAGCTGACCGGCGTAACCGAGGTCGGGTCGGGCTCGATCCACGAAAAGGAGAAGGCCCTGCTGGCGGAGATCATCGCCCGGGTGAACGACCTGTTCGAGGGCGAACTGACCGACGACGACCAGCTGATCTATGTGAACAACGTCATAAAGGGAAAGCTGTTGGAGTCGGAGGAGCTGCGGGTCCAGGCCCAGAACAACACCAAGGCCCAGTTCGCCAACTCCCCGACCCTGACCACCGAGATCATGAACGCGGTGATGGACGCCCTGGCGGCGCACGAGACGATGAGCAAGCAGGCGCTCGGGTCGGCGAGCGTGCGCGAGGGGCTGAAGGACGTGCTGCTCGGGCCGGCGCAGCTGTATGAGGCGTTGAGGGAGCGGGGCGGGGTCACGGGGTGGGTCGGTTAACCGTGAGTTGACAACACCGTCACCGTCACCGAAACCCCACCTAGGCGTTCCACTCTATTAGATTGCCTGCCCCTTTGAGGGTTCCTTTGCGGGATAGGCGACGGATCTGCAACCCTTCCCGATGCCGGTCACTGCCGTTACGGCTTTCTTGAATGCGGTTTCCTCTGCATCGGACCGCTTCTTTACATATCTGTAATAGGTGACGCCGTTGTCAGCGTTGCAGGAATAATAACCAGGATCATGCGGCCCCGCGGAAGCCGGAGCAGACAATAACAGAGCTCCCGCGGCGGCCGCCACCAAGGTTAGCCAGCGATTTCCAAACATTTTTGCGCCTCCCGTCAGCATTTGGGATGAGGGTATCGTGGCGTACACACTTTGCGCAATAGGCCATGATCGCGTCTGAGCTCGGGGCGCGGCGTGGCGGGGCTCCACGCGAACGAGCCGTTCGCGGAGACCATCCGGCGCGACCTGCGGCTGGGCTGCCGCGTGGACGGCGAGACCGACCGTGGCGGCGGAACCATCAGCTTGGATATCAGGAAGGTCTTGTGAGGATCAGCGGGTTACTCTGGCGCAACCAGGTGGCGCCGCCTCCAGACGCGCCTCGCGACATGCCGCCGCGGTTCGTCTGTCAGCCCCCGCGGCTATCCGTCATGATGTAGCCCATCAGGTCGCTCACGTTCAGCTCCAAGTCCCGGATGATGTCATTGACGACGTCTCCGATTGAGATCACGCCGATGACCTTGCCCGCGTCCAGCACCGGCAGATGGCGAAAACCGCGCGTCGCCATCATGGCCATGCAGCCTTGCAGGCGATCGTCCGGTTTGACCGTCACCGGGTTGACCGTCATCACTTGGCTGACCGGCGTCTGTTTCGCATCGAGACCAGGCAGCAGCACCTTGATGGCGCAGTCACCCTGGGTCACGATTCCGACCAGCCTATCGTCGTCAATCACCAGCACCGACCTGACCCGGTTATCGCGCATCAGGCGCAAGGCTTCGACCACCATGTCTCCGGGACGAATATGGATCAGGGCGCCCCGCTTGTGGGCCAGAGCGCTTTTTACCGTGCTCATAGGTCTCCTCTCGTGAACCCTGTCCTGCCCCGTCTGGATGGTCCGCATTGAACGTGAGTCAAACAGATCGTCCCCAGATGGACGGTCCGCGCGCCCATCTGGAGGGGGTAGTTTGGCGGATATGGCCGGTTTGTCCATAGCCCTGTCGTGACCGATTGAGCCGGCGCGCCCAGCCGGGGGTCACCTGCGTCAGCCGCCCGAGATCTGCGCCAGGCGATCAAGATACCGCTCCGTGCGGAGCGTCTCATACTCGGCTTGAATTCGTGGCAGAGTCGCCCCGCCGATTTCCGTTGGGTCACCGTCGTTCATCGACAGTGCGCCGATGTGGCGGTACCCTCCGGCGTCGATGGCATGGCGGACGTGGACCAGAGACCCATTCGGGTCGCCTGTGGCGCCGTCGCCGAAGTAGCCATAGCCTTCGACCATGTTTCGCGTCGACGTGGCCTGAAAACCGACGCGCATCAGGAAGGTAGGGCTGGCGGCGGCCAGAATCTCGGGGCTGATGGTGAGCAGGAAATTCTCCTGCTGTCGGATCCAGGGTTTCACGGTGGAGTTGGTGATGATGTAGCGCAGCGCATCGGAGCGGTTCACCGCCCCACCGTGCAGCACGCGGCCGTCCATGATCAGGATGGTTCCGGCCCTTGCCTCAAGGTTGATCGGCCGCGGAAGCGGCCCGAAGGCCTCGCCGCCTTCGCCGCGGGTCCGGTGCGAACCTGGCACAATCAGAGTGCCGCCGTTCACCTCGTCCACGTCCTGCAGGATGTAGATGGTGTTGACGAGGACCGGGGCCTCGGGCGGACAGAACGGGGCGATGAACGACTGGTCTTGATGCAGGCCCTGGGGATGGCAGCCGGGGTAGGAGATGTTGGCGAGGAAGCTGAAGTGATTCCAACCCGCGCCGAGGGTTTCCTCCAGCAGACGGGCAATCACCGGGCCGGCCTGCACGCCTTCGGGGTCATGCTCCATGCAGGCGACAAACTCGGCGCCCTTGTTGACCAGGGACCAGACGTGCTGCTGCGCCGGACTCAGATAGGCGATGCCGAGGGCGCGTTCGGCGGCGGCCTGCTCGGCGACGCGGGCGCGCAGACGTGAGCACTGGGCGGCCGAGAGGCCGTCCTCGATCAGGCAATACCCCCACTCGAAGAGGTCGTGGCGCATTCGGCGAAGATCGCGGGTGGCCTGAGGAAGGGGCCGGCCGCGCCAGTCAGGGTGCTTGCGCGCGACGGTGGTGTCGTAGTAGCGGCCGGCGCCCCATTCCAGCGCCGCGCCGGCCTTGGGCGGCCTCATCCAGGGATTGTGACGCATCAGGGAGCGGTAGGGCTCGCCCGAGGCGAGGAAGGCTGCATAGGGGGTAAAGGCATCGCTCGATGCGGTGGCGACCGCGGCGGCGGTGTACTCGATGGGCGTGGTCACAAGGGCCTCCCGATCCTTTGGTGTTGCGAAGAGCCTACGCTGCCGCGCCAACGTCAAGCCACCCCGTGGGCACGTCTCGGCCGCCGACCGGGACCACCGGGGCTGAGGCTCAGGAGATGGTCATCCCCTCGGGGCGGCGCGAAGTCGGCGCTGGAGGCGTTGGTGACGGGCGCGGTCGATCGCCTACGCGAGGCGCAGCCTCACTCCACCGAAAACTCGGACGCGAACACCCGAAGCGCCAAGCGCCTCGGCGATCAGGCTGCGGATCACGTCGCAAAACGGAATGGTGGACGCAATCAGACGGGAGTCCGCAGATGCCCGTTAAGCCGGTTCAGTCCGTTCAGCCGGAGTGGTTCAGGCAGGCTGGGCGACCGACATGACTGAACTACGCGGCCCCATGGCGGTAACCCGCTCAAGGGCGGCTTGCTCGGCAGCCTGAAGAGAGATCGACCATCATGCCGACATGACCTAAACTCAAATCATTGCGTGGCGCCCCAATGACCTATGATGAATTCCAGCGGCACATCGGAAAGGCAGGGCTGACCGTCAAGGAATTTGCCCAGATCATCCGCGTGAACCGGATTTCGATCTCGAACCTGTCGAAGAAGGGTGAGGTGCAATCCCATCTGGCGGTCATTGCGTGTCTGTTGGGTGAAATGGCGGAGCGCCGGGTCGATTTCAGATCGGCGCTGGCCAAGATCGAAATCAAGCCGCGGAAAGCCCGCGGCGCCGCCGCCCAAGACCGATTCGGTGGAACCAACCAGCCCGGCATGTTTGCGGACCGGCAAAGCGACGACACGCCCCCTAGCCAAGACCGCATGAACAGAATAGGAACATAGATGGAATCGGGAGGCAATTATGGCCACGACTTCGTTCACGCCGCGCAACATGCGTAAGCCGCCCTCCCCTGCCCAGCGCTCGAAATTCTCCGTGGTGGATATGTTCGCGGGCGCCGGCGGGTTTTCCGAAGGCTTCCGACAGGCGGGATTCCGGGTGATCGCGGGCACGGATCATGATCCAGACGCCCTCGCCACCTATGGGGCCAACTTCCCTGAGGCCGAGGCGATCCTTGGTGACATCCGAGGGCCTCAAGTGAGGGCTCGGTTGTTGAAGGCCACGCGATCCGCATCCGTACTGGTGGGGGGGCCACCGTGCCAAGCCTATTCCCAGGTGCGCAACCACAGCCGGGTTATCGATGATCCGCGGAATTCCCTTTACCGGGAATTCGTGGAGACCATCAGGCAAACGCTGCCCCTGGCCTTCGTGATGGAAAACGTCACGGGCATGGACCAGATGGGCGTTCGCGATCAAATACTCGCCGACCTCACCCTGGACGGTGAATACGAGGTGGCCGCGCAGGTCGCCAATGCCGCCGATGTCGGCGTGCCACAGACACGCAAGCGCCTTCTGTTCATTGGGGTGAAGGCGCGTTGCGGGATGTCGCCGCCAGTGCTGTTTGACTCCGGGGCGACCGACGCCGTGACCCTGGCGAGATGCACGGCCCAGCGCCGCCCACGGTACGATCTCGTATTCCAACAGAATTTTTTCAGCTCAAGGTTGGCTGAGGCGCTGGAAGACACTGACAGCCTCGTCGCGGTTTCGGCGCAACAGGCGATATCCGATCTTGCCGGCCTGCCGGTCGGTAACCGGGCAGACGACATCCCATATGGAGACCTTCCCGGACCGCAGAGCGCCTATCAGCGACTGATGCGCGAGGGAGCTCCATCAATGCTGTCGAACGTGCAAGTGCCCCGGATGCAACGCGACACCGAGCTGAGGCTGGAGGGAATTCCACAGGGCGGCAATCATCGCGACCTGCAGGACTCCCTATTGGAACGGTATATTACCGGTGATCGCTGGGGACAGGACAATGGCACGGGCAAGCTGTCGCGGAAGCACTTTTATGCCTACCGTCGCCTGCACCCGGCGATCTGGGCTTGGACGCTGAACACGAAGGCGGACTCCGTCTATCATTATGATGTTCCGCGCGCGCTCTCGGTTCGCGAGTTCGCGCGACTCCAATCGTTCCCGGATCGCTTCATCTTCACCACTGACCCGCGGCGCGGAATGATCGAGGGGCGCCACGACGGAGGTCCCGCCCATTCCCGCTATCGTCAGGTTGGCAACGCCGTGCCGCCGCTGCTTGCCAAAAGTGTAGCGCAGAGTCTTCTAGTGGAGCTTAATGCCCTGCGCGAACGAGAGGAGATTCGCGCCAAGGCGGGATGACGGATGGCGGAAGAGGGAATCCCTGCAGGGGAGGACGCGGCGATCGACCGAGCCTTCGGTGCCGACAACCGGAACCGCCTCATAGACCAGTATTTCGTGTCGTCTGGCCGAGCCGACATCAATCCTTCTAACGCCTGGGAGCATGTCTACCGCCTTCTGCTCTGGTCGGATCCGACGACCGGGCTCGCGCACTGCTACGAAAGCGACAAGTCCCAACCCGGAAAGGCTTGGTATTCTCGGTCGCTCGCGTTCCACGATTGGCTTTGCTCGGCCTTGAAAGCGGAGCCGAGGACCATCGCCCAGGACATCGACTGGCTGTTCATCAAGGTCTGCTCCGATCTCGCCTCCGCCATGCTGCGCAAGCAGGCAAGCCAGGCGGAGGCCGCCGACCGGCAGCGCCTGCCATATCAGGATCGCGGGTTCCCAGAACCGGGCGCCGATCCGGAATTGAATGCGATTATTCGCGACAGCCTGGCCGCATACCTGACGGCCGATCCTCCGCCCCAGACGTGGCATGTCGTTTCCCAGAGAGTTCGCCAATACTTGGCCGTTCAGAACAAGCGAAAGAACCTCGTCGGCGAGGGGTTCGAGGACGTCCTGTCTCAGATTGTGCGGCGGGCGTGTCGCGCCTCGATCGGAGAGGTGTTCACCCGCCGGCTGCTCTACGAGATTCCGGGTTTCAACAGAGCCAGGCACGGCATGAAGGAAAACAAGGTCGACCTCGCGATCGTTCACCCAACCATGCGCACGATTGTCACGGCGAAATGGAGTGTCAGGGCTGACCGCGAAAAGCAGTTCCCGACCGAATATGAAGAATATTGCAACGCCGAGTCCGAGGGCAGGAAATTCGAGTACGTCTTCGTGACGAACGAATTCGATCCGGCCCGTCTTATGAGATCCTGCGAGGTTCTGTTTCGCAACAACCTTATGTTTGATCATGTGGTCCACATCAACACGGACGGGTTGAAAGCCGCCTACGGCCAATTGCCGGACCGCGAGGGCAGGTCATCGGACTCGCGTCGGCGGGTGATCCGACACATAGACAGCGGCCGATTGATCAGCCTGGAACGGTGGCTTGAGCGGCTGATTGACCACTGAACCGACGATCTGAAGAACCTAGAAGACCGCCCGGAGTCACGCCACAACCTTGCACGCAACCCCGAATGCGTTCGCGCACGGCCCTTCTGGGGAAGCTATCAACGAAACGCTCACCATTCGCCTGACCGAGACTGCCGAATCTGACTTGGCTGAGATCTGAGCCTATTGCCAAAATTGGGCCACGGTTTTTGGTTTCTATCCACCCTTGGCGCTACTGAATACTCCAAGATCCAAACTTCGACACGTTCTTAAACTCAAGGAATAGAAATGCGCACGTCTGGGACAATTTCGTTGATCGCCGCATCGCTCTTTGCGACAAGCGCAATGGCGGCCACGGGAACTCCTCTACAAACCCTCCTGGATCAAGGCTTTCGGGTAGTGGCAGCAATTGACGCCATTCAAAAACTAGTTATACAGAAAAACAATGTTGTTTATCTGTGCGACGATATGGATGAAACGAGATTTATTTGCCACCGAATAATATGATGTTACTGCAAAAAATTGACAGACGGGGTAAGTCTCGCGTTCGAACGAGCAGGGACCCTGTTCCGCTGATAGGTTAGTCCCTTGTTGGCATCAAGGAGACTGGCTGTCTGACTCGCGCCGTCAAGGACGCTGAAGGACGCCGCGCTGGTTCCGCGCGATCACCGAGGTCGCGGTGAGGGCGGGACAGTCCTTGTCCTGCCTGGCGAATGCCCGCGCCAGTTCGGCGTTGAGTCGGTCGAAGGCTTCCTGGTCCGTCCGGGTCATGTCCCGCCGGATGAGGTCGCGGACGTATTCACTGACAATCTCATAGACGCCATTGGCGCCGACGTTGGCGGCCACAAAGTCGCCCAGGGCGCCGCTCACGTGCAAATTCAAGGTCATGGCCTTCGGCATGCCGCCTTCCGGGTCCACCCCCTCATATTATGCAATATTGTGGACACCTCAAGCCGAGGCCAAGACCGGGCGTCACGGTCCCTGCTGGATCCTCTTGGTTAACCCCAGCCGCTTCGCGAGGTCAGACGGCGGCGTCGCGCCATGGCGCCCACCGCGCCCAGAGCCGAAAACATCAGCGTCCAGGCGCCGGGTTCGGGAACCGCATCGGCGTTGAAGATCCAGTTGTTGTCACTCTGGACCAAAACCTGATCCAGATTGTTCACGCTGAAAGCCTGAATGTACAGACCGTGATCAGGCGGAGTCAGGTCTTGTAGGGACTGCGTTGACGGGTCGTACAGGAATGAATGGATGGAATAGCCGCCGGATCCAAGGCCATCCCATTGACCGACGATCAAGCCGTTGTTGTTGATGTCCTCAAAGACAGTCACATCGCCGTTACCGGGGTAGTTATAGCTGGTCCAGGTTCCATGATCGTAGATGAAGCCGCTGGTGACCGAGCCGGTGGTCTCGTAACCCACCACGACGCCATTGTCGTTGATCCCCCTCGCCTTGGTCTTGCTGGACCCCGGAAATGACAGGTCGGTGAACGACGCTCCGTTGAGGATGAAGCCGTGAGCGGCGCCCGACACGCCATCCGGTCCGGTGAGGTAGTCGCCGACAATGTCGCCCTTGGCGTTCTGGCCCTGGGCGAAGCCGTCGAGCGGAAGGCCCGTCCCGGGATTCAACAACCAGGTGATCGTCCCGTCCGCGGCTCGGGAGAAGGCGTTGACGTCATTGCCACCTGGGCCGACGTAGGTTGCGCCGACCACAACGTTGTTCAGGCCGATGCCGCGCACCTCGGCGTCACCCCCGACGTCGAAGTTGGTATAGACGCCGTTGGGATCACGAAGGAAACCCTCCTGATCATAATAGGCGTCATAGTAGAAGGCGCCGGTCATCCACCCCGCGTCATTGATGGCCAAGGGTACATCCGCCTGGCCGGTGGCCGGGTCGGTGTAGAGGGGAATGAGTGTCCAAGGCGACTGCGCCTGGGCAGGGCCCGAAAAACCCAGCCCAATGGCCGAGAGGGCCGTCAGAGCCACCGTCGCCAGCAGATTTTTGACTCTCATGTCGAGCACCCCACCGAGAGCGACAGTCAAAACGTCCCTTCTACCAATTTCATTCCAACTTGCACCTGTCAACCCGCGCCGCGAGCCGACCAAGGCCTGATGTCCGTTGCCAATTTTTCTCAGTGAGACGGCCGATAGAGAGGAGGGGCCGGATAGGATCAACCATGCCTCAGTAGGCGTAGACCTTGACCAGGTCATACAGATAGGCCCGCCCGGTCAGCAGCGATTGCACCTCGATGCGCTCGTTCAGACCATGGATGCCATTGCCGTCGGGATTGCTCCAGATGCCGGGCACGCCGTAGGTCGGGATGCCGACCGCGCCGGTGTAGACCGCGTCGCTGGCGCCGGTGGACATCGATGGGATCACCGGCACGCCCGGGAAATATTTCGCCGACAAGGCCTCGATCGGGCCCATGACCTTGGGATCCAGCGGCGGCGCCTTGGCGATGGGCTTGTCCTTCACCCGATCCTCGACGGCGACCGCGGGGTCGCCGATGGCGGCGACCAGGGCCGCGCGGGTCTCCTCGCCGGTGTTGCCAGGGAATATCCGGCAGTTGACGTTGGCCGTGGCCCGTTGCGGCAGGGCGTTCAGCGCGTGGCCCGCCGAGACCATGGTGGGGACGCAGGTGGTGCGCAGCAGCGAATGGAGCATCTTGTCCCGGTTCAGCACGGCCTCGGCGGCGGTGTCCGCCGGATTGGCCGCGAGCGCGACCATCGCCTTCCCGGTCTCGTCGGCCCTCAGCGCGCCCGAACGCGTGAAGAAGGCCCGGGTGGTGTCGTTGAACTGCACCGGGAACTGGTAGGCCTGCACCTTCTCCAGCGCCCGGGCCAGGGTGACGATGGCGTTGTCGGGCACGGGCTGGCTGGAGTGGCCGCCGGGGTTGGTGACGGTGAGGGTGAAGTCCTGATAGGCCTTCTCACCGACGCCGAAACCCAGCCCCATGAGCCGGCCGCCCTCGGACAGGCCCTTGCCGTCGGTCAGCCCGCCGCCGCCCTCGTTCAAGGCGAAGGCGGCGTCGATCAGGTCGCGGCGATTGTTGCTCAGCCATTGAGCGCCATTGAAGGCGCCTGAAGCCTCTTCGCCGCAGGTCAAGGCCATCTTCACCGTGGCGCGCGGCGGCGTCTTTTCCCGGCGCAGCCGGATCATGGTGTCGATCCAGACGGCGTCCATCGACTTCATGTCGCTCGTCCCGCGCCCGTAGAACCAGCCGCCTTCCTCGATCATCGTGTAGGGATCGCGCACCCAGTCCTCGCGGCGGGCAGTGACCACGTCGATATGACCCAGCAACAGGATCGGCCGCCGCGCAGACTCGGCGCCCCGCAGCACGACGACGAGACCGCCCTCTTTCGGATGATCCGGGACGGCGAAGCGCGTGATCTCCTTGTCGCCATAGCCCGCCGCGCGCAGCCGCGCCTCGACCTTGTCCGCCACCAGGGTGCAGCTGCCGGTGGTGATCGAGCTGTCGGTTTCCACCAGCTCGCGGAAGGTGTCGACGAAGGCCGCGTCGCGGGGCCCCTGGATCGGCAGGGCCGTCGCCGCGGACGCGTCCAACGCCAGCCCGGCAAGCCCCAACGCCACGCCAGCAAACACGCCAAGCCGAAAACCCGCCATCGCTCACTCTCCACAAACGCCGTCACATCATCGGTTCAGCATGATTGCGCGGATCGAGGAAGGAAATTCCGCCGGTGGCAGGCCGCTGGCGCGGGCGATCGAAGGCCTCGCCGCCTCGGGCAAGGATCCCTGTCAGGTTTTCGTAAGCGGTCAGGCTCAGGTTTCCGGTCAGCGCGACGCGCGCTCGCCAACGGGAGTCACCTCATGCCCATCCGCCGGCCACCCGGAACTCCCTCACCATCAGGCCGTTGAAATGAACCAGACGACACTCCCCCCCAAGCGGTCTCAAACCGGATCGCCATAACGAGGTCAACCGCCATGTTCTGGAACGCGTCAGCCATCAAGGGCTATCATATCGCCGCGACCGATGGCGAGGTCGGCCATGTCGCCGACATCCTTTTCGATGAGGGCAGCTGGACCGTCCGCTGGCTGATCGTCCACACGGGAAGCTGGCTGAACC
This sequence comes from uncultured Caulobacteraceae bacterium, assembly GCA_903870555.1. Lineage (GTDB taxonomy): Bacteria > Pseudomonadota > Alphaproteobacteria > Caulobacterales > Caulobacteraceae > Acaudatibacter > Acaudatibacter boreus. Next base: position 8,231 of record CAIQDO010000127.1, on the reverse strand, counting down.
AGCGCGCTGTGTGCCTGCCCGTCTGGGCGCTCGCCCAACCCGATCCCGAGGCTCATGACCTCGCGGTCACGCTCACCCGGCGACAGATCGAAAGCTCACCCGAAATCGACGATGACGCGAGGTTGTCGCTGGAACGCGAGGCGATCATCAGCGCCTACTATGCAACCGTTCTGTCCTGTCCTGTCGGCATCGAGCCGCCTCATCATCTTGTCAGTCTCAGCGTTCTCAAGGACGCCACGGTCGAAACCACGGACGGCGAGATCGGCCACGTCGAAAGCCTGCTCGTCGACACCCGGACCTGGACCGTCAAATATCTCGTGGTCCACACGGGCCAGTGGTGGGCGGACAAGAAGGTTCTGCTCCTGCCGGGCACGGTCGATCGCATCGACGACGTCCGATCCAGCATCGATCTCAACGTCAGTCGCGAGAAGGTCCGGGGCAGTCCGGACTACGTCGCCGGCGAGACCGTCGACGGCGCCTTCGACGAGCAGTTCCAGATCTATTACGGCGTGAAGTGGATGAGAAAGTGACACCGCCGGCCCCACGGGACTGAGTCTGGCCGCGACGACCTCAATGACCGCGCAGACCCTCATCGCCCTTATACTCGGCGCGCTGCTGCTGCAGCTGTGCCTGGGCGTCGGCGTCGCCTTTTGGCGCTGGCGCGCCGCGGCGGACCAAGGTCCCGCCGCCGCACCCACGTCCGGCGCGAACGCTGCGACCGGGGCGTGGGCAGGCTGGCGAGCCTTCCGTGTTGTGAGCCGCGAGGCCGAGGACATCGCCCAGACCCAGGTGTCGTTCCGTCTCGAACCGGTGGATGGCCAGACCCTGCCGCCCTTCCCGCCCGGCCAGTACCTGACCCTGTCGGTATCCTGTTCCGGCCCGCCGGGCGCCCCGGCGCCGCGAACCCTGACGCGATGCTACTCCCTGTCCGACCAACCCGACCCGGCGCGCTACCGGATCACGGTCAAGCGGGTCGGCCCGCCCGCCGACCGGCCTGATCTGCCGCGGGGCGTGGTCTCGAACCACCTCCACGACGCGGTGTTCGAGGGCGCGGAAATCCAGGTCCGCTGTCCGGCGGGGGGCTTCGTGCTGGACGACGACATCGGGACCCCGGCCGTGCTGATCGCGGGTGGCGTCGGGATCACGCCGATCATGAGCATGGTGCAGTGGAGCCGTATCGCGCAGCCCGGCCGGCCGCTTCACGTCTACTACGCCGTCCGGCACGGGGGCGAACACGCCTTCAAGTCGGCGCTGGAGCGGATCGCCGAGGCGGACCCCGCCTTTCGCCTGACCGTGATCTACAGCCGGCCCGGCCCGCTCGACCGGCTTGGCGTTGATTTCCAGCAGGCCGGGCGACTCGACATCGACCTCCTGAAGCGGACCCTGCCGGAAGGTCGGCGCGCCTTCTACGTCTGCGGCCCCACGGCGATGATGGAGACCCTGGTTCCCGCGCTGCGAGCCTGGGGCGTCGCCGAGTCCGACCTCCATTTCGAAGGCTTCGGTCCCGCATCGGCAAAGCCGTCCCGCGGGCCGTCGTACGCCCTGGACCCCAGCCGGCCGAGTGTCGATGTGGCGTTCCGGCGCTCCGGCCGGACGCTCGCCTGGAACGACGGCGACGCCAACCTGCTGGACTTCGCCGAACGGCACGGGATCGCGGTCGACTCCGGCTGCCGCACGGGGGCCTGTGGGGCCTGTGAGACCAAGGTTCTGTCAGGTTCCGTCCGCTATGCGGAGACACCCGAGTTCGACATCCGTCCCGGCCACTGCCTGTTGTGCGTGGGCAGGCCGGACTCGCCACTCCAGCTGGAGGCCTGACGCACATGCGGCCGCGCCTGTTCACCCGCGAGGTCCTGCCCTTCTATGCGGCGATCCTCGGCCTGGTCGCCGCGACCCTGCTCGCCGACGGCCTGCTTCACTGGCTCGAGGCCGACTGGGTCGGGCGCTACGTCGGCATTCCTGGCGTGCTGCTCATCCTCGGCTCGTTCGGCTACTCCCTGCGTAAGCGCAAGCTGATCTCCGTCGGCGATCCGACCCACCTGCTGCGCGCCCACGAGGCCATGGCCTGGGCCGGCTGTTTCCTGGTGCTGGTGCACGCCGGCATCCACTTCAACGCCATTCTGGGCTGGCTCGCGGTGGGCGCCATGATGATCAATGTCGCCAGCGGCCTGACCGGCCGTCACCTGTTGAAGCGCGCGCGACGGCGCCTGGACGAGGCGAATGCGACCCTCCGCGGACGAGGCCTGTCCGAGGCCGAGGTCGCCGACCGCCTCTATTGGGACAGCCTGACGTTCGACGTCGTCAAGCAGTGGCGGATCGTCCACTTCCCGATAACCCTGGCCTTCGCCGTCCTGGCCCTGGCGCATATCGCCGCCATCCTGCTGTTATGGGGCTGGAAATGAAGCGGTCCTGGATCCTCGCCGTCGTCGGCTTGAACCTGGCCGCGCTGCTGGCCCTGGTGTTCGTCTATCCGCACCTGATGGTGAGTCCCGGTCCTCTGGCGCGCGGTCACGAGGCGATCGCCACCGATTGCTTCGCCTGCCACGCGCCGCTGCGCGGCGCCGCGACCGACCGGTGCCTGACCTGCCACGCCCTGGCGACGATCGGGCTTCGGACGACGAAGGGCGCGCCGCTGAAGGCGGCGACGCCGAGGACCGCCTTTCACCAGCAGCTGACGTCCGGCGACTGCGCGGCCTGCCATGTCCTGCACCGGGGCCGGGCGGTGGGACCGACCGACCGAAGCGCATTTTCGCACGATCTTCTTCGTCCCGCGGCCAGGCAAAACTGCCAGACCTGCCACGCCGCGCCGGACACGGCGGTTCACCGCGGACTCAAGGTCGGTTGCGCGCAGTGCCACACCCCCCGCGGCTGGGAGGGCGCGGCCTTCGACCACCAACGCTACTTCCCCCTGGAAGGACCGCACGCGGCCGACTGCGTCACCTGCCACACATCGACCGATTACAGTCGCTACAGCTGTTACGGCTGCCACGAACATCAGCCCGACGCCATCCGCGCCAACCACCGCCGCGAGGGCATGGGCAATATCGACAACTGCGTGCAATGCCACCGCGGCGGCGGCGAGCACGGTGAAGGCGGCGAAGGCGGCGAGCGAGATTGATCCCGCGCTAAGGGCGCGTCCCCGCCGCCAGTTCGTCGTGCGCCACGGTCTGGAGGGCTGCGGTCTGGGCCGGAGAGAAGCCCAGCTCCATGGCCGCCGTCTCGCGGGGGCCGAGGGCGGTCGGGTCGCGGCCGGTGACCGCGCCGAAGATCATCAGAGCCTCAAGGTAATAGCCGAAGGCGCTGGCGTGGTAGTTGTCGAAAGCCCACAGGTCGACCTTGCCATAGTCGATGCCGTCGTAGGGGTTGGCGTCGGCGACTCCCGACTTGATCGCCAGGGTCCAGGCCTCGCCGACCGGGATCACACCCTTGACGCCGGGCGCGGCGGCGGCGGCCTTGTCGTAGCCGGCGCGCAGCTCGGCGGCCATGGCCTCCACCGGCTTGCCGAGCCAGGGGCTGGCTATCCGGTAGGTCAGGTCGGCGCGCGACCAGGTCGCGTCCAGGCGGATGTCGACGGCCGGGTTGCGGGCGCGCAGCATTGACGCCAAAACCTGTGTCGCGCTTATCAAGGTCACCGGGTCACCGGGGTGGGCAGCGTCGAGCGTCGAGAAACTCTGCAGCACCACATGGTCCCAGGCGCGGTCGATCTTCGGCGTGGCGTGGTCGATGTGCCAGCGCAGATCCTTGCCGGGCGAGGTCTCCAGGCTGACGGCGTAGTCGAGGCCGGCCTCGCGGGTGAAGACCTTGAACAGGGCCGGCACGCCGCCGACGCCCTCGCCGTTGAGGTCGGTCACTTCCCCGGCCCTATAATGCCAGACCGGAGAATAGGCGGCGAAGGTGAAGCTGTTGCCGACGAACAGGATGGTCTCGGAGGCGCTCGCGGCCGTAGCGGCCGCCCAGGCAAGGGCGCCGATGGCGAATGCGGACACCAGACGGCGTCGCGCGCGGGGGCGATTATCCAGATTGCCGATCATGCCGTTTTCCCTCTCGCTGTCGCGATCGCCGCGATCCTATGCTCGGGATAGATGAGGGGAGGCGATGTTGAAATGGGCCGGTTCCGGTTTCAGGCACGGGTGATCGAGTGGCGGGGCCCCTCCCCGTTCTTCTTCGCGCCCCTGCCCCCCGATGAGGCCAGCGAGATTCGCCGGATCGCCCGGTTCGTCACCTATGGCTGGGGGGTGATCCCGGTGGCGGCGACAATCAACGGCGTGACCTTCGCCACCTCGCTGTTTCCCAAGGACGAGACCTATCTGCTGCCGATCAAGGCGGCGGTCAGGCGCAAGGCCGCGGTGACGGCGGGGGACATGATCGAGGTCGAGATGGCGGTCGCGTCGCCGCCGGGACCGGCCTAGACTATTCAGCCGCCGCCGCTGGGGCGGAGCCGGTCATCGGGGGACAGGCTGGCCATGGTCGATGCGATAACCACCCTCGGACTGCTGGACGACGCCGACATCGCCCTCGACCGGGCGGCGCTGGAGATCGCGGCGCTCGATCACGACGGCGTCGACCTCGCGCCCTACCTTGCCCTCCTCGACCAGATCGAGACGCGCCTGCGGGCGGGCGGGGACGGCGCGCGGACGCCGGCCCAGCGGGCGGCGCGCCTGCGGGCCGTCCTGGCCGGCGAATTCGACTTCGAGGGCGACCGCGCCAGCTACGACCACCCCGCCAACGCCGACCTGATCCGCGTGCTCGACCGGCGGCGGGGACTGCCGATCGCCCTCGGCGTTCTCTATGTGGCCATGGCCCGGCGGGTTGGCTGGGCGGCCTATGCGCTCAACACCCCCGGCCACGCGCTGGTGCGCGTCGGCGCCGCGAGCCGCTCCGCGCCCGGGGTGGTCGTGGATCCCTTCAACGGCGGCGCCCTGGTGGAAGCGTCGCCCGGGGCGGGCGGGCCCCTGACCAACCGGGCCGTGCTGGTGCGACTGCTGACCAACGAGGCCAGCCGCGCCGAAGCCGCGGGTCTCGACGATCGGGCTCTGACGGTGTTCCGCCGGACGACCTGTGTCGCGCCGGCCTACAGTTGGGGATGGTGGGACCGTGCGCGCCTGGAGCGGGCCTCGGGCGACATTGCCTCGGCGCGCGGCAGCCTGAGCGCCATGCTCGAAACCACCCGCAAGGCGGACCTGCGGCGGCAGGTGACCGACGCGCTGGCGGCGCTGGGGTAGTAGGCAAGAGCGCCCGCCTCAGCCCCTGGCGAGGATATCCTGGCAGCTCAGGATGCGCGCGAGCAGGATGACGGCGCCGGCCGGCGTCGCCGCGCCGCGCAGGGCAAGGGCGTAGCCGAGGGCCGCGGTCGGTCCCAGCGCCGACGTCGGCAGTGTCCCCATGGCCCAGGCCAGCATCGCCCCGTTGGAAGCCTGCGACAGCGCGCGCTCCAGCGTGTCCGACGACACCGACCTGTCGGTCAGGCCCTCGTCCTGGGCGTCCTCGATCAGGGCGCGCCAGGCGGCGCGGCTGCGCTCCAGGCGATCGGGCGTGGAGAGGCCCGTGGAGTCGGCGCCCTGCGTGTTCAACAACGCCTTCCACAGGGCCCGGTAGAAGTCGGGATCCTCAAGGAAATAGCTCATGCCGAGGTCATGCGCGGCGAAGATGCGGTCGAGGGCGTTGGCCGCCTCGAGCCGTCCGAAGCGGACGACGAAGTCACGCTCGTCCTCGAACACCGCCAGCACCACCGCGTGCTTGGAGCCGAACAGATTGTACGGGGTGGTCAGGCTGACTCCGGCGCGTTTGGCGATCGTGCGCATCGACAGGTCGGTGTCGCCTGTCTCGCGGATCAGGTCGCGGGCGGCGCGGACGATGCGGGAGCGCCGCTCGGCCTTGGCCTGCTCGCGCCTTCCGCCGTCCGCCTGGCCGTCGTCGCCGACGACGGCCAGGGTCTCGCTCATGCGCCCAGCGCCCGCAGGAATTCAAGGATGGCCTCGTTGACCGCCTCCGGCGCCTCCTGCTGCGTCCAGTGGCCGATGCCCGGAATGATCCAGTTCAGGCGCAGATCCTTCACATGGGTCGGCATGGCCTCCAGGGCCGCGGCGGCCATCATGATCACGCCGTCGGCGCCGCCGGCGACGAAGAACGCCGGCTGGCGGATCTCCGTCGGCGCGCCCTCGGTCAGCGACCAGGTCAGGTCGTGGTTGCGGTAGTAGTTGAGCGGCCCGCGCATGCCGGAACGGGTGAACTCGGCCGCATAGAAATCGAGGTCCGCCTCGCTCAGCCAGGGTGGCAGGGTGTCGGGGTTGGGCAGGCTCGACAGCAGGTCGTCGCCCTCGGCCTTGGGCGTCAGCTTGGTCAGATCCGTCTCGCCGCCGGCCATCACCAGGAACTTCTTCAGCGAGGTGCGGATATCGGCCTCGAACTCGGCCTCGGCGACGCCGGGCTCGAAGAAATAGAGCTGATAGAAGAACTGCCCCGCGAACACCGCCCGCATCACCGCCATCGGCGCGACCGGCGAGCGCGGCATGAACGGCACCGACAGGGCCCCGACGGCGCGAAACACCTCGGGATGATTCAGCGCCGCGGCCCAGGCCGTCGGCGCCCCCCAGTCGTGGCCGATCACCACCGCCGTCTCATAGCCGAGCGCGGACACCAGGCCGACGATATCGTTCACCACCTCGACCTGATTGTAGGCCTCGATCGCGCCCGGCCGGTCGCTCTTGCCGTAGCCGCGCATGTCCGGCGCGACCACGTGGTAGCCGGCGGCGGCCAGGGGTGCGAACTGGTGGCGCCAGGAGTACCAGGACTCTGGGAACCCATGCAGCAACAGCACCAGCGGCCCCTGCCCCGCCTCGGCGATGTTCAGTTCGATGCCGTTGGTGGCGATACGGCGCTGGCGCACATCCTGCACGCGGAAGGTCGGCGCGCTCACGCCGCGCGTCCCGGCAGGATCTCGCCCTGGGCGTCGGCGTATCCGCCGCCGGCCGACCAGGCCAGGTCGCCGCCGACGAACACCTCGGACACCCCGCGGGAGTCACGGACGTACCGGCTGCCGTCGCCGGGCACATCGGCCACATAGTCCTCCGGGCCCCGGTCGATGGTGAGGGGATCGAAAATGACGATGTCCGCCACTGAGCCGGCTTGCAGCAGGCCCCGGTCGGGGATGCCCCAGATCACCGCCGTGTCGGAGGTGACCTTCTTCACCGCCGCCTCGAGGGTCATCGTCTTCACGTCGCGGACGAAGTGGCCCAGCAGATAGCCGGTGTCGCCATAGGTGGAGAACGACAGGATGTGCGCCCCGCCGTCGCTGGCGCCGATGTGGACCCGCGGGTGGGCGAGCAGACGCCCGACCTCGGCGTCGTTGTTGTGGCCCATGCTGGCGGACAGGAAGTGCGCGTCCAGGTCCTCCTCGACCGACAGGTCGATGATCGCCTCCAGCGGTGTCACCCCGCGCAGCGCGGCGATTTCGGCCACGGTCTTGCCTACCAGGGCCTGGTTGGCCGCGGTGTTGACGTGCCGCAGGGTGAGGGTCGGCCACAGGCCGGTATAGGGCGCCGCCTCAGCGATCAGGGTCTGGCGCCTGTCGGCGTCACGGAGGGCGGCGACGATCTCGGTGGGCGTGCCGAAGCGCAGCAGCCGGTACCAGCCGGGCAGGCGCATGAACAGCAGGCTGGGAACGGCGAAGCAGAAGCTGATGTCGATCGGCCGCGTCTGCACCTGCGGCCACACCCGCGCGCCTCGGGCGAACTGCTCATCGACCCGCTTCATCACCCGGTTCACCGCCGCGATGTTGTCGGCGTTGACGAACAACGGCGAGAAGGTCGTCGGGATGGTGTGCTTAAGCGACAGGGCCGCGAGCTGGTCGATCCGGGCGATGGTCAGGTCGGCGTCGTAGAACTCGGGCACGATCTGCAGGATCCGGCCGTAGTCGCCCAGCACGCTGGCCAGGGCGTCGATCTCGGCCTCATCGGCGTAGCGGCTTGGCACCGGCTGGAGCCGTTCGTCCATGTCGACATAGCTGGTCGACAGGCCGATGGCGCCGGCGTCGAGGCACTCGCGCAGCACGCTCTGCATCTGCGCGATTTCGCCCGGCGTCGCCGTGCGCTCCATCGCCGCCTCGCGCATCACCCACAGGCGCAGGACGCTGTGGCCGACCAGGGGCGCGACGTTGATCGCCAGGCCCTTGCGAATCCGGTCGACGTAGTCGCCGAAGGTTTCCCAATCCCAGACGACGCCTTCCTTGAAGGCCT
>CAIQDO010000126.1 GCA_903870555.1 uncultured Caulobacteraceae bacterium | reverse complement strand
TGGGCCTGCTGGGCTCGATTCCCGGCAAGGTCGTGCTGTTCGGCTTCACCGTGGCGGTGATGTACCACCTTGCCGCCGGAGTCCGGCACCTCGTCTGGGATTTTGGCAAGGGCTACAAGAAGGAGGTCGCCAGCCTGACCGCCTGGGCTTGCTTCATCTTCGCCGTTGTCGGCGCGGTCGCCCTGTGGGCGGTCGCCGGCCTGATCGGAGCCATGTGATGAGCGTCCATCGCACCCCCCTCGGCCGCGCCCGCGGCCTCGGCTCGGCCAAGGACGGCGTCGGCCGCTTCCTTGCAGAACGCGTCACCGCCGCGGCCCTGGTGATCCTGGTGATCTGGGCTCTCGCCTCCGCCCTGGTCCTGGCGCGCGGCGGATACGCCGGCGCGGTGATGTGGCTGGGCTCCCCGGTCAACGCCGTTCTGCTCGCGCTGCTCGCCGGCGCCGGCTTCTATCATATGCAGATGGGTGTGGCGGTGATCATCGAGGACTATATCCATCGTCACATCACCCGCACCGTGCTGTTGCTGGCCAACGCCTTCGCCTGCTGGGGCGGCATGGCCCTGACCATTCTCTGTGTTCTGAAAGTCGCGTTGATCCGAGGGGGACTGTGACCATGGCTTATAAGGTCATCGACCACCGGTTCGATGTCGTCGTCGTCGGGGCCGGCGGCTCTGGCCTGCGCGCGGCGCTGGGCTGCGCCGAGGCGGGATTGAAGACCGCCTGCGTGACCAAGGTGTTTCCGACCCGGTCGCACACCGTCGCGGCTCAGGGCGGCATCTCCGCGAGCCTTGGAAACATGGGTCAGGACGACTGGCGCTGGCACATGTACGACACCGTCAAGGGTTCCGACTGGCTCGGCGACCAGGACGCCATCGAGTATCTCGTGCGCAACGCCCCTGCGGCCGTCTATGAGCTCGAACATTGGGGCGTGCCCTTCTCGCGCACCCCGGAAGGCAAGATCTATCAGCGGGCGTTCGGCGGCATGACCCGCAACTACGGCGAGGCCCCGATCCAGCGCACCTGCGCCGCGGCCGACCGCACCGGCCACGCCATGCTGCACACCATGTACGGCCAGGCGCTGAGCAAGTCGGTCGAGTTCTTCATCGAATATTTCGCCCTAGACCTGATCATGGACGACGGCGTCTGCCGGGGCGTCACCGCCTGGAAGCTCGACGACGGGACCATGCACCGATTCTCGGCCCAGACCGTGGTGCTGGCCACCGGCGGCTATGGCCGGGCCTATTTCTCCTGCACCTCGGCCCACACCTGCACCGGCGACGGCGGCGGCATGGCCCTGCGCGCCGGCCTGCCGCTGCAGGACATGGAATTCGTCCAGTTCCATCCCACCGGCATCTATGGCGCCGGCTGCCTGATCACCGAAGGCGCCCGTGGCGAGGGCGGCTACCTGACCAACTCCGAAGGCGAGCGCTTCATGGAGCGCTACGCCCCCAGCGTGAAGGATCTGGCGCCCCGCGACATGGTCAGTCGCGCCATGACCATCGAGATCCGCGAAGGCCGTGGCGTCGGTCCTAAGAAGGATCACATCCACCTTCACCTCGACCACCTCGATCCGAAGGTGCTGGCCGAGCGTCTGCCGGGCATTTCCGAGACCGCCAAGGTGTTCGCCGGCGTCGATGTCACCAAGCAGCCGATCCCGGTCTTGCCGACGGTCCACTACAACATGGGCGGCATCCCGACGAACCGGAACGGCGAGGTCGTCACCCTCAGCGGCGACAACCCCGACGCGGTGGTGCCGGGCCTGATGGCGGTGGGCGAGGCCGCCTGCGTCTCGGTCCACGGCGCCAATCGCCTTGGCTCGAATTCCCTGATCGACCTGGTGGTGTTCGGCCGCGCCGTCGGCCTGCACTGCGCCGAGACCCTCAAGCCCGGCGCCACCCAGCGCGAGCTGAAGGCCGAATGGACCGATCCGCACTTTGCCCGCTTCGATCGCGTCCGCAACGCCTCCGGCTCCATCTCCACCGCCGACCTGCGGCTGGAAATGCAGATGGCCTCGCAGGAAGACGCGGCGGTCTATCGCACCGGCGAGAGCCTGGACTCGGGGGTGCGTCGTCTGGCGGCGGTGCACGCCAAGCGCGGAGAGCTGAAGATCGCCGACCGCGGCCTGATCTGGAACACGGACCTTGTGGAAGCGCTCGAGTTCGAGAACCTGATCGGACAGGCGGTGGTCACCGTCTCCGGAGCGGTCAACCGCAC
>CAIQDO010000125.1 GCA_903870555.1 uncultured Caulobacteraceae bacterium | reverse complement strand
ATCAGCGCGCGGATTCGCGACAACAAGACTATCTCGTTGAAGGGCTTCGTCACGTATTCATCGGCACCCAGGTCGAGGCCGCTGGCGATGCCGACTTCGATCTTGCCTTCGTCGCCGTGGTGGCTGCCAGTGAGAATGAGGATTGGCGTACTGTAGCCCTCATGCCGCAACCGCCGGAGAAGGTCGAGGCCGTTCCCGTCCGGCAGGTCCACGTCGAAGATCATTAGATCGTAAGCGCACCGCCTCAGGGCGGGCTCGACGCCCGCAATCTCGTCGGCTACGCGCGTTGTCCAGCCCTCTTTGTGCAGGATTCGGCAGAGCCTCGCCGCACTGTCTTGATCATCTTCGAGCACCAGGATCGAGAGCGCGCGCGCATCTCTCGCCTCTTGGCCTTGCAGAAACTCTCGCAGATGTTCCACGCCGCGCCCCAGACTGAACCCCGTCCCGATTTTCCGGGAAAAATTGTCTCGCGACAAGGGGACAAGGCATCGGTGGTGTGGCAATACGTCGACCTGTTGATCTGAAAATTACATGCGGGATAAATTGCCGCGGTCCTGCAGATCGGCAGATTGGAGACGGCGCAGACGGGCAGAGGATCGAACTGACGCCCTTGCGTCATTTCCTCCTCGGCCTCTGCGAAGTGCAATCATTCGGGGGTTAAGACATGAAAATCACTTACTTAGCCGCAGCATCGATGCTTGCGATGAGCTTGCCTTCGATGGGCACGGCCCAGTCCAGCGGCGCGGCCTGGCGTGACACCGCGAAAAGCGTGGTGCGGATCGTCGTTAAACAGAGGGACGGCAAATTCGCGACCGGAACCGGCTTTGTGATCGCCGGCGAATACATCGCGACCGCCGATCACGTGATCGAAAACGCCTCGGAGATCAAAATTATTCGCACGGGCCTAGACGAAGCCCTGCAGGCAGAGCCCATCGCCGAAGAGCCGTGGCAAGACCTCGCGATCCTGCGAGTTCCGGGCCTCAAACTGCCGGCCCTGAAGCTCTACACCGGCGAAGCAGAGGCGACCGCCCAGACAGAAGCCGTGGCCACCGTGGGCTTCCCCGGCGAATCGGACCGGTACGACCGAAAACTATCCACATCGCCCAGCATCCAGCCGGGCGCAATTCAGCGCATCGTCAGGGGCAGCTACAACAATGGCTCCGGCGTTCCCTTTTCGATTATTGAATTCGGCCCGACCCTCGGACCCGGCTACAGCGGCGGACCGGTCCTCGACCAATGCGGTCGTGTTATCGGTGTTGCAATCAAATCCGATCTGACCTCGGTCATGACTGCCGAAGGTCTGCAGCGGGTCCAGGGCGATCAGCCGACATCGCGGGCTACCAACTCGGTTGAGTTGGGCGAACTCACGCGCCGTCAGAACCTAGGAACAGTCGTCGAGACTACCGCGTGCGGGGAGACCAGCGCGCCACTTGCGCCGACGGGTCAGCTGTCGACGGCTCCCGCCTTCGTGCCGCCGCCAGCGCCAACGCCGGAGACAAAGCCGAACTACGTCGAATGGGGACTTGGCGGCCTAGTGGCGCTTCTGCTCGGAGGCGGCCTCGTTTACTTCACGCTGGGCCGCAATCGATCGCGCCCCGCCGCTCGGCCGGAGGTCGAACCGGTCGTTCGGCCCAACAGCGGCACACAAGTTATTGCGACTGGAGGCGGTAAGACTGAGGTGATCGGCAAGAGCCTTGAGCTAATAGGCCGTTCCTCAGACGCCTATGGCAAGAAAATTCTGATCAGCAGCACCGATTTCAGTTTGGATCGCTTCATGGTCGATCTCTATCGCGATCAGGCCGGGCCGAGCCGAACGCTTCTAGACGAACGCCCTATCAGCAATCCGCACGCTCGCTTTACATATGATACGAATGTTGAGAAGATTTATGTCGAGGATCTCAAATCCAGCAATGGTACGATCCTAAACGGACGTCCCATCACAACTTCCCGCGAAGAACTTAAGACTGGGGATATAATTACTTTCGCGAAAAGTTACGAATTTGAGGTCAAGATACGCTCCTTTAACGACTGAAATATCAGCCGCTGCGATAGGAGACTCGAAGCGTGCCCTCAGACTTGGGGAAGGAACTCTGATGCCTAGTCGGCAGGAGACAGACGCCACGATCGCCGACAAGGCGGTGAATGGGCCCTGGCAGATGGCCGGGGGCCAGATCCTGGGTTCACGGCAAGGGCAGGAGGATGCTTTCGCCTGCCTCGCGCTCGCGGATGGTGAGGTCTCCGAAGCCACTGCGATGCTGCTTCTCGCCGATGGCATGGGAGGTCATGCAGCCGGTGACTATGCGAGCCGGATCGCGGTGGCGGCCGCCCTCGGTCTGGTCGCCGACTGCAGAGCGATAGCGGCGACCAAGATCGAACTTGACGCTGTAGTCCAGGCGGCGAACGCCAGGGTCCGGGCCGGCGCAGAAGCCAACAGCGATCGCCGCGGTATGGGGACCACCTTTATCGCTGCGGAGGTGACGGCTCATGGCATCCGCTGGGCCTCAGTCGGTGACTCCTTGCTTCTACAGGTTACGCCTCGGCGACTGGTGAGATTGAATGCCGATCACTCAATGGCGCCGACGTTGGACGACATGGCTGAAAGGGGAGAAATCTCCAGGGAGGAGGCGGCATCGTCGGCCAGCCGGGGAAAGCTTCGGTCGGTGCTCCGTGGCGGGGAGATTCCACTGCTAGATCATCACGGTGATTGGCTGCCGCTTCCCCCCGGTGATTTCATCATCCTGGCTAGCGACGGCCTGCTCAGCCTGTCGGACGATGAAATGCTGTCGATAGGCCGGGCGTCCGATGATCCAGGCTCGTGCGTGGAAGCGCTTTTGCAGGCGGTCGTAGCCAAGCAGGCGCCGCACCAGGACAACACGACCGTCGTGGTTGCCATGCGATCCCGCAGCGGTGGGAGACCCGTGACCACCGCCAACGCGCTCTTGGCCGGACCCCCGCGACGCGTGCCGGTCGCCGCCATCCTGGTCGCAACTGCACTGCTCGTCGCTGCGGTCGCGACCTCGCTCCTGGTTTTCGGGCAGCGCCGTCCCAGCACGCCGCAGCTCAGGGCCGGTGCGCCACCGGCAAGCTCAACCACAACACAATTCGTACCGGCGAGAGTCGGCTCGGCGATACTCCCGACGACCGCGAAGCCGGCCGATGGAAAAGTCTCCACCAGGGACACGCTCGGGGAATTCATAAGCGACGACCGACAAAAGCAGGCGGCCGTCACGCCAGCAGTTCAGAGCCCAAAATATCCGCCCGGCCCGGCCCAGGCCAACAAGCCGGCCGCAATGAGTGGCGAGGCGGTTAGGCCTGCGGCCACAGGCAAGCCTGGGGAAAGTGCGGTCAAGCCGGTTCCCGGTGCGGCGGAAGCAGCGCCGGCCAAGCCCGGCGCACCCCCGAAATCAGGCGAGGGCGCCAACTTGATTAGGCCTGGGGAAAGTGCGGTCAAGCCGGTTCCCGGTGCGGCGGAAGCAGCGCCGGCCAAGCCCGGCGCACCCCCGAAATCAGGCGAGGGCGCCGACTCGATGAAGGCAGTGGAGTCCAAAAAGCCGTCGGCCTCAGGGGTGGCCGGCAAGAAGGAAGGGGGCCTCCCTTAGGGGGGTGGGGCCATGGGGATTTCGATAAGCGAAGATGAGCTGCCGCCGTCCCTGGCGATCGACGCCAGGGTCGCCAGCTTTCGCATCCAAAAGGTGCTTGGCCGAGGAGGCTTCGCCATTACCTATCAGGTGGAGGATATAAGTGGCCGTGGCGTCCACCGGACGCAGAAGTACTATGCGCTCAAGGAATTCTTCCCATTCCGCGTGGCGATGCGCGCAGACGACGGCCGTGTCGTCGCCCGGCATGGCTGCGAGCGTGAGTTCATCTGGGGCGCTGGCCGTTTCGTCGAGGAGGCCTTAGTGCTCCAGCACCTGCGACACGACAACATCGTTAAGGTCGAGGGCATTCTCGCTGAGAACGGCACGATCTACATGCTCATGGAATTCATCGATGGCGATACGCTACGGAGCGCGATCGAAAGCAGGGGCCCACAGAACTCTGCTGCGGTTCGGGCTTGGCTGATCCCCGTGTTGAATACCCTGGAATATGTCCATCGGCCGGATGTGGATCGGCCCGGCGCGCTCGAAAAGGCTGCGGCAGATGTCCGCGCGCATCTGTCGTCGATTGAGCTCTGGAAAGACATCACAATCGCTAAGAAGCCTGGCGAAATTCTTCTGCATCTCGATCTTACGCCACAGAACATCATGTTCCGCAATTCCAACCAGCCGGTGCTTATCGATTTTGGCGCGTCTAGGCACAAGATCGCGTCCGCGCCGGATGACGGGAATATCTCGATTCCAGTCGCCAATACCTTCTATGCACCACGGGAGCAGTTTAGCCGGCAGTACGAAAACCTGACACCTCGGACCGACCTCTTCAGCCTTGCTGGATGCGCTTATTTCGCCCTCACCGGCAATGATCCTATCCCCTGGAGCGAGCGGTCGGAAGGCGTCGACCCGATGCCGAAGTTGATCATGTCGGCCAGCAAAATTAACCTGGACGACGCTTTAATGCGTTCGATTAGCGCCGCGCTCAGCCTCAGTTCTTCGCAGCGGCCAGCTTCGGCTTCTATTTGGAACCGCATGATTAATCGCTCGGGGCCTTCTGCGAAGGTTCTTTTAACAGCGGCTTTTTCGATACTCGCATTATTGCTCGCGGCGGTGGCGGTCGTGCTGGGCACTAAGAAGCAAATCAATATCTCAGGGACACCGGTTGCCGACTCGCCAACTGCACGGTTCGCAGCGGCACCAACCCCCTTACCGAGGGATGGATCGCTGCAACCGCCGACGGTCGTGCAACAAGACCCAACGGTCTTAGCGAGTAGCCTCTTCAGGGAGCGCAGTAAACCTCCAGTGAAGCCTATGGGCAATCCTGATCGCCCGCCCTCGTCCCTGTCGCAGCCGCCCGCCCAAGGACTCACTAGCAAGGCCGTGGTTGGTAGCGGAACAAGCCTCACGGTGCTGTCGCCGCGGATGTTGACGGCCGACCAAAGCACCACACTGGCAACCGCCAGGCGGCTTCTCCTGGACGGGCAGTGTGAAGCGGCGGCCAATCTCGTCAGCGGCTTCGCCGCATCAGACCCATCCGGCGAGGCCTATTTCGACATGGCCGTCCACGAGGCCTCCTCCGCGGCGAGGGTGGCGTATTTCGACTCTCTCGGCGCCAGTTGCCCCTCCGGATCAAGCGACGACGCTTCAAAGCAACATCTTCGTGTCATCGCGAAATACAATTCTCAAGCCAGAGCCGTACTAAGGAAGATGGGTGCCTGGTAGTATTAATAACAGCGCTTACCAAACAAATCTGAAGGGAAGATTGTCGTGAAAAACATTGAATCAAAGGTGCAGTTACTATTTTTCGGCGTCGGGCTGGCTGCGGGCCTTCTTGCGTCGACGGTGTCGCTTGCGGCATCGGTCGGAAAATATGGCGTGATTGAGATCGCCTCCAAAGGCGTCCGTGGCTACGCGTTCGACCTCGATCGGGCGAACAGTGATCCTAAGTGTAATCTCACCGACGAGGCCTATCTCAAGTGCCTGGATGCGACCGCTCCGCTGATCGACAACGTCAATCCGCTTGAGGCGAACAAGTTCGGCACACCCAGCCAGGTCAGGACGTTCGCCGCAGTGGTCGCCTCCGTCGTGAACATGAGGAGCCAGCTCGTCGCAAGCAAAGCAGTCGTCCCGGAAAAAATCTACGTGGTGGGCAGCAGTGGGGTGGCAATGACTGGACTGCGTCAACAACAGGAGTTGCAGGATGCGATCAACGCGTCCCTCGGCCTGCCGGCCGGCCACCAGATGGATTTCATCACTGCGGAGCAGGAAGCGACATACGCGTTCCAGGGCCTGATGGCCATGCTGCCTGCCAAATATCAGGCTGAGCGCGAGCAAGAAGCGTTGGTGATCGACTTCGGCAGCGGCAACACCAAGGGCAGCTTCCGGGACGTGTCCGCTCCGGGCGCTCCCCTTAGGACCTTCTCGATCGACTACGGGACCAAGAAGGTCACCGATCAGATCAACGCCGCCCGCGGTTCGACGCCTTTTGTGACGGCAGCCGAGAAATTTCGCCAAACCACCCTGGTGCCGGAGATGAGGCGCGCGTTTGACGACGTGCCAGCGGCGACGTCTCGGCCCCGTGTCTACATCATTGGCGGCATCGCCTGGGCGCTAAGCAACCTATCGGCACCGCAAAAGTATAATCAGAAATTCCCGCGTGTGACAATGGGGGAGATCGACTCACTCTATCAGCTCCTGAGTGGGCCAGACGCCTTAAGCGCTGTATGTACAAATAACCCTGCCAAGGATCCGGACACCGACAACATTTGCCGTACTTTTTCACCTGAGAATCTCTTCGGTGGTATGCAACTGGTGAAGGCCTATGCTGGCGAGACCCATTTCGAGTCCAAAGGGAAATGTGTCTTCTTCTTCCGTGATTCGCTCTACGCGTGGCCGATGGGCTATCTGAAGCAGAAGGTGAACGGCAACCGGACCATTACAGCCCGGGTCTCGCACAAAGCGACAGTAGGATGCGAGGGCTGAGCACTTAGACGTTGTAAGGTCGGTTGGGAGTACGCCTCAATCGACCTGCTTCGGGATTTGTCAAGTGAAGCCTCGCGGGTCGCGGAGGCTCAACCTGTGCCTGTGAAGCAGGCGGGGTTTCGAGAGGTCGTACGGTGGATTTCGCCTCTTTGACTCGATGTCTGCCCGGGCCGGTCAAGCGCTTCGGCTCGGCGCCTCAATGAAAATCCCGGCTTCGCCCCAGCCGGGTCGCCGGGCTTGGCGGCGGGGTCGCCACGCGAACCTCCAGCGCCGCCTCCCCCTCCGCCCGCATCTCCCCCAGCCGCCCGGTCAGGT
>CAIQDO010000124.1 GCA_903870555.1 uncultured Caulobacteraceae bacterium | reverse complement strand
TCTACCCGTGCTGCTGGGCGGGGTGTTCAAGGCCACCGGCAACCGCTCGCCGATGGAGGCCTTCGCCGGCATTCCGGCCAAGCTGGCCTATGAGGGCCGGGAGCGCGACCGTTTCGTCGTCCGCCGCGGCCTGAGCCGCTTCGCCGCCAATCCGCACTTCCCGGTCAACACCCTGGCGATCATGCGCGGCGCCGTGGCGGCCAGGCGGCTGGGCGTGTTCGCGGCCTATGTCGAGGCGGTGTTCGCGGCCATGTGGGAACAGGGCCGCAAGATGGACGATCCCGCGGTGGTCGGCGAAGTCCTGACCGCCGCCGGCCTGCCGGCCGCCGAGCTGATGGCCCTGTCGCAGGATCCCGCGGTCAAGGCCGAACTGGTCGACAGCACCAACGCGGCGGTGGCGCGCGGCGTGTTCGGCAGCCCAAGCTTCTTTGTCGGCGACGAGCTGTGGTTCGGCAAGGACCGCCTGGACGAGGTGGAACGCGCCCTCAAGGAATGAGAATCGTCGAGCCGAGCGTCTCGCGGCCCTCGAGGGCCCTGTGGGCGGCCTGGGCGTCGGCGAGGGCGAATCGCTGGCCGATCTCGATTTTCACCACGCCGTCCGCGATCAGGCGGAACAGCTGGCCGGCGCTGTCGTCGATCTCGGCGGCGGTGCGGACGTAGTCGGCGAGGGTCGGGCGGGTGAGATACAGCGAGCCGGCCATCAGCCGCAGCGGCGCCAGCGGCGGAACGGGGCCGGAGGCGTTGCCGAAGGTGACGAACAGGCCGCGCCTTGCCAGGCTGGCCAGGGTGCCCTCGAAAGTGTCCTTGCCGACCGAGTCGTAGGCCACCGGCACGCCGACGCCGCCGGTGATCTCGCGCACCCGGGTGGCGACGTCCTCATGCCGGTAGAGAATCACGTGATCGCAGCCGAGCGAGCGGGCGAGATCTGCCTTGGCCTCCGAACCGACCGTACCGATCACCGTGGCGCCGAGGTGTTTGGCCCATTGGACCAGGATCGTGCCGACGCCGCCGGCCGCGGCCTGGATCAGGATCGTCTCGCCGGCCTGCACAGGATGGCAGCGGCGCAGCAGGAACTCCGCGGTCATGCCCTTGAGCAGGCTGGCGGCGGCGACGTCGAAGCCGATGCCGTCCGGCAGGCGTACGGCGCGGTCGGCGGGCACGGCGCCATACTGAGAATAGCCGCCGGCGCCGGCGGAATAGGCCACCCGATCGCCCACCACGAACCGCGTCACCCCTTCGCCGAGCGCCTCGACAACGCCCGCCGCCTCGCCTCCGAGCACCGCCGGCAGGGGCAGGGGATAGAGTCCCGAGCGCAGGTAGGTGTCGATGAAATTCACGCCTATGGCCTCATGGCGCACCAGCACCTGGCCCGGCTTGGGCGTCGGCCTGTCCAGGGTGACCGCTTCGAGCACGTCGGGCGACCCTGTGCGGTTGATCTGGATGGCGAACATGGCGACGTCTCCTGAGCCCGCGACCGGGCCGTGCCAACCGTATCTAGGACGCCCCGGGCCAGCCGTCGATATCGCCTCGGCGCCGACCGATCGCCAGGCAGGCCTTGCGCGCGGCGAGCGGTGTGAACAAAAGGTTAATCCTTATGTTCAGGACTCTGGCCGC
This sequence comes from uncultured Caulobacteraceae bacterium, assembly GCA_903870555.1. Classification (GTDB taxonomy): domain Bacteria; phylum Pseudomonadota; class Alphaproteobacteria; order Caulobacterales; family Caulobacteraceae; genus Acaudatibacter; species Acaudatibacter boreus. The sequence continues at coordinate 2,443 of CAIQDO010000124.1, read as the reverse complement.
CTTCGACGACGATTCCTTGAGCCTGGCCGGTTACGCCAGGGTCGCCCTGTCGCTGTTCGACCATTGGCTGACCGAGGCGGAATTCGTCGACTGTCGGCGGCTGTCGTTCGACATGGCGGTGGAGTCCGGGATGAGGGCCGAGTACCTGAAGGAGGAGGCGCTGTTCCTCGACTTCTATCGGAAGGCTTTCGCTAGCGGCGTCTATTGCGCCACCGGCCCGTCGATGACCTGGTTTCCGGGCTGGACCGACGATTTGCAGGCCGTCGTGGTGGCCAGCGTCAGGGAATGGCGGCTGATGGACGTCTACTGCCCGTCGATGCGCCTGCGGGTGATGGGTGGCTACGACCGCACCGACCTGCTGTTGCTCGAACGCTTCGCCCCCCGCGACGAGATCCTGGGAATGATCCAGGACAGCGGCCTGTTCGCCCTGTGAGGGCTAGGCAAAGGCCACATCGCCGCTAGGATGAGGTCAACATCGGGAGGCTTTCACATGTCACGTAAACTGCTCGCCGCCAGCGCGGCCCTGGCCCTGTTCGCCGTCGCCCTCGCGCCCGGCGCACTCGCCCAGGCCCCCGCCGGGCCGCCGCCGGACGCTCTCAGCGATCCATCCTTCAAGGGTCCCGAGGTGCTGGCCTTCATCGGCGTCAAGAGCGGCGACAAGGTCGCCGACCTCGTCGCCGGCCGATTCGTCCGCGCCCTCAGTCAGGCGGTCGGCCCCACCGGCAAGGTCTACGCCGTCGAGCCGGCCGAGGTCGTCAAGGCCCATCCGCAGGTGCTGGGAACGATGCAGGGTCTGGCGGCGATTCCCGCCTACGCCAACGTCTCGGTCGTGACCGCTCCGGTCAACGACCCCGGCCTGCCGTCCGGACTCGACGCGGCGTTCATCCGCCAGAACTACCACGACCTGCACGACAAGTTCATGGGCCCGGCCGATGTGCCGGCCTTCAACCGCCATGTGTTCGCCGCGCTGAAGCCCGGCGGCGTCTATGTGATCCTGGATCACGCCGCGGCGGCGGGCTCGGGGCTGGCGGCCACCGACACCATCCACCGCATCGACGAGGCGACGGTCATCGCCGAGGTCAAGGCGGCCGGCTTCGTGCTGGACGGCGAGAGCAAGATCTTCGCCAATCCGGCCGATGATCACAGCAAGATGGTGTTCGATCCGTCGATCCGCGGCAAGACCGACCAGTTCCTGCTGCGGTTCCGCAAGCCGAAATAGGGCGCGACCAAACCGCATTGGACCTGGGCCGGCCCGTTCTGTTACGGACGGCGTCATGACCGACGCCGCCGCCGCCCATCCTCACCTCGACGCCGCCGCCGTGGACCAGATCCGCGCGGCCGTGCGGGCTTTGTGCGGGCGCTTTCCTGGAGAGTACTGGCGGGCGAAGGATCGCGAGCGGGCCTATCCCGCCGAGTTCGTCGCGGCCATGACCGAGGGCGGCTATCTCGGGGTGCTGATCCCCGAGGAATACGGCGGCAGTGGCCTGGGCCTGTCGGTGGCGGTGGCCATCCTGGAAGAGGTCCACGCTAGCGGCTGCAACGCCGCCGCCCTGCACGCCCAGATGTACACCATGGGCACGGTGCTGCGGCACGGTTCGGACGACCAGAAGCGCCAGTGGCTGCCGAAGATCGCCACCGGGGAAGTGCGGCTGCAGGCCTTCGGCGTCACCGAGCCCACCGCCGGCACCGACACCACCTCCATTTCCACCATGGCCGTGCGCGACGGCGACGACTACGTCATCAACGGTCAGAAGGTGTGGACCTCCCGCGCCGAGCATTCCGATCTGATGGTGTTGCTGGCGCGCACCACCCCTAAAGACCAGGTCGTCCGCAAGAGCGAGGGCCTTAGCGTCTTCCTGCTCGACATGCGCGAGGCGCTCGGCCACGGCCTGACCATCAAGCCGATCCGGGCGATGATCAACCACGCCACGACGGAGGTGTTCTTCGACAACCTGCGCATCCCGGCCGCCTGCCTGATCGGCCAGGAAGGCAGGGGCTTCAAATACATCCTCGACGGCATGAACGCTGAACGCATCCTGATCGCCGCCGAATGCGTCGGCGACAACCGCTGGTTCGTCGACAAGGCCGCCGCCTACGCCAGGGACCGCGTGGTGTTCGGCCGGCCGATCGGCCAGAACCAGGGGGTGTCGTTCCCGATCGCCCGCGCGCACGCCCAGGGCCGGGCGGCCCGGCTGATGACCTACGAGGCCGCGCGGCTCTACGAACAGGGCCTGCCCTGCGCCGAGGAGGCCAACACCGCCAAGCTGCTGGCCAGCGAGGCCAGCTGGGCCGCCGCCGACACCTGCCTGCAGACCCACGGCGGCTTCGGCTTCGCCGAGGAGTACGACGTCGAGCGCAAGTTCCGCGAGACCCGCCTCTATCAGGTCGCCCCGATCTCGACCAACCTGATCCTCAGCTACCTCGCCGAACACGTCCTCGGCCT
>CAIQDO010000123.1 GCA_903870555.1 uncultured Caulobacteraceae bacterium | reverse complement strand
TCCCAGCCGCTGATCTATCGAATCGGCGCGACCTGGGGCAGCCATGAGGGCTCTATGCTGCTGTGGGTGCTGATCGTGGCCGTGTATGGGGCCGCCGTCGCGCTGTTCGGCGGCACACTGCGCGAGACGCTGCAGGCGCGGGTGTTGGCCATCCAGGGGCTGATCGGCGTGGCCTTCCTCGGCTTCCTGCTGTTCACCTCCAACCCCTTCCTGCGCCTCTTCCCCATCCCGATGGACGGGGCGGAGCTCAATCCGGTGCTGCAGGACCCGGGTCTCGTCTTCCATCCGCCGGTCCTCTACACGGGCTATGTCGGCTTCTCGATCGCCTTCTCCTTCGGCGTCGCCGCGCTGATCGAAGGCCGGGTCGACGCGAGCTGGGCTCGCTGGGTCCGGCCGTGGGTGCTGGTGGCCTGGATCTTCCTGACGATCGGGATCGCCATGGGCAGCCTGTGGGCCTACTACACCCTGGGTTGGGGCGGCTGGTGGTTCTGGGACCCGGTCGAGAACGCCTCGCTGATGCCCTGGCTGCTTGGCACGGCCCTGCTCCATTCCTCCCTGGTCCTGGAGCGCCGCGGCGCTCTGGTCAGCTGGACCATCCTGCTGGCGATTCTGACCTTCTCCCTCAGCCTGGTCGGAACCTTCCTGGTCCGCTCCGGCGTTCTCACCAGCGTCCACGCCTTCGCCCTCGACGCGCGGCGGGGCATCTACATCCTGGGCATCATCGCGGGCATGACCGGCTCGGCCCTGGCCCTGTTCGCCTGGCGAGCTCCGTCGCTGCGCACCGGCTCGCTGTTCGCGCCGCTGTCGCGGGAATACGCCATTACGGTCAACAATCTGCTGCTGCTGGTCGCCACGGCCACCGTCTTTCTCGGCACCTTCTACCCGGTGTTCATGGACGTGCTGCACGGCGACAAGATTTCCGTCGGCCCTCCCTACTATGCGGTCACCTTCATCCCGATCTTCGTCGTCCTGTTCCTGTTGCTTCCCTTCGGTCCGATGCTCAACTGGAAGCGGGACGAGATCAAACGCCTGCTTGTCCGGATTCGAATCCCCGCCGTCCTGGGCCTGGCCACTCTGGTCACCGCGGCCCTGGTGTTCGGAGTGAAACATCTGTTCGCAGCCTTCGGCCTCGGCCTCGGCGTGTGGCTGATCGTCGGCGCCGCTGTCATCCTGGCGCGGCGCTGGCGGGTCGGCCAGATCCCCTGGTCCGACGTCCTCGACCTCGCGCGTGCGACGCCGCTGGCGGTGATCGGCCTGGTCATCGCCCATGCCGGCCTCGGCGTGACGACAGTGGGCATCACCGCCGTCAAGGCCTGGGAAACCAACAGGGTGCTGTCGATGTCGCCGGGCCAGAGCGTCGTACTGGCGGGCAACACCATCACCATGCAGTCACTGCGGCCGGTCACGGGCGCCAACTTCGAGGCCAATGAGGCGACCTTCGACGTCTCAGGGGCCTTCGGTCACAGCACCCTGAAGTCCGAACGCCGCCTCTATCCGGCCAGCCAGACCACCACCACCGACGCCGGCATCGGCGCGGGCGTTCTGGGCAACATCTACATCTCCATCGCCGATCCCAACCCTGACGGCGGCCTGACGGTGCGGATGTGGAACCATCCCTTTGTGGACTGGATCTGGGTCGGGGCCCTGTTGATGGCGTTCGGCGGCATGGTGTCCCTTTGCGACCGCGGCCTGCGCGTCGCCAAGGTCGAACGGCCGATTGTCGTGCGTCCGGCCCTCGCCGTGGAGCCTGCCGCCACATGAAGCGTCTGATCTTCCTGGCGCCGATCGTGCTGTTCGGCGCGATGTTCGTCGCCTTCGCCTTTGGCCTGGACCGCGATCCGTCCAAATTGCCCTCGACCCTGATCGACAGGCCCTTGCCGACCTTCGACCTCCCGCCGGTCAGGGCGGGAGACGTTGGCCTGAAGACCACCGACGTCAGCGGCCAGCCCCGGCTGCTGAATGTCTTCGCCTCTTGGTGCGTCTCCTGCCGCATCGAGCATCCGGTGCTGCTGGAGCTCAAGGCGCGCGGCGTGCCAATCGACGGTCTCGACTGGAAGGACGAGGCCGCCGCCGGACGCAAGTATCTGACCGAGCAGGGCGACCCCTACCGCATGGCGGGCAATGACCAGAGCGGCCGGGCCGGCATCGACCTCGGCGTCGCCGGCGTGCCCGAGACCTTCCTGATCGACGCCCATGGCCGCGTTCGCTACAAGCACATCGGTCCGATATCGCCGGATGACTGGACCAACACCATCAAGCCGCTTATGGACAAGCTGAGGGCGGCCGGATGAAGCGCGCGCTGATGAAACGGCTGTTTCCGGCCCTGTTGATCGCGGCTGCCCTGGCCGGCCCGGCCCGGGCGGTGCTGCCCAGCGAACAGCTCACAGACCCCAAGCTTGAGGCCAGGGCGCGCAAGGTTGGCGCCGAACTGCGCTGCCTGGTGTGCCAGAACCAGTCGATCGACGATTCCGACGCCTCGCTGGCGGGCGATCTTCGGGTGATCCTGCGCGAGCGGATCAAGGCCGGTGACACCGACCAGCAGGCCAAGCAATATATCGTCGAGCGCTACGGCCACTATGTCCTGCTGACCCCGCCCTTCGAAGGCCAGACCCTGCTGTTGTGGCTGGGCCCCGCCCTCGTCCTGGTCGGCGGCGGGATCTGGGTCGCCCGGATGACACTGAAACGTTCGGCGCCGCCTGAGTCGACACCGGCCCTGACGCCTGAAGAACAAGACCGCCTCGCCCGCCGCCTCGAGTCCGAAAGCGTAACATGATCGCCTGGATAGCCTTTACCCTGATGGTCACGATCGCGGCCGTCGGGATCACCATTCCGCTTGTCCGCCGCTATGATTCGAAACGCGCCCGGCCAGTGGAAAACGAGGTGCTACGCGCCCAGTTGGCAGAGATCGAAGATCAGGCCGGAAGCGATTCGGTGTCGCCCGAAACCACCGAGACCCTGAAAACCGAGACCATCCGCCGGTTCCTGTCCGAGACGCCGCCGGCCGACGCCCCGGCTCGTCCTCTTGGCGGACTGTCCCTCATGGGCCTGGCCCTCGGTCTGGCCGCCGTCGTCGCTATCGGCGCGACCCTGCTCTATGCCAAGATCGGTCGGCCGGACATGTCCGCCGCCACCGCGTCCGCCGCGCCCCCCCCGGCGGCCGATGGCCAGGCCGCCAGTGGCGGCGTGCCCGACACCCATGTCGGAGAGATGGTCGCCCAGCTCGAAGCAAAGATGAAAACATCCCCCAACGATCCGGAAGGCTGGCGGATGCTGGGCTGGTCCTACATGTCCACGGGGCGCTACGCCGAGGCCGCCGGCGCCTATGGACGCGCCTCGACGCTCGAACCGGCCAATGCCGATTACCTGTCGGCCCGTGGAGAGGCGCTGAGCAAGGCCGCCGACGGCCACGTGACGGCCGAAGCCCGCAAGGCCTTCGCGGCGGCGTTCAAACTCGACCCCACCGATCCCCGCGCCCGCTACTTCCTGGCCGCCGCCAAGGACCAGGATGGCGACCATGCCGGGGCCATGGCCGACTGGATCGCCCTGCTCAAGAGCGCGCCGCCCGGCGCGCCCTGGGCGGCCGACGTGCGAGGTTTCGTGATCCGCATCGCCGCGGCCCGCGGCGAGGACATCTCCAACAAGCTGCCGCCGGCCCCGCCGCCGCTGGCGACGGCGCAGGAAATGCCCGACCCCGCCGCCGCGCCCGGCGGTCCGTCTCCCGCCGAGGTCGCCGCCGCCCAGCAACTCCCCGCTGGCGATCAGCAGACGATGATCCACCAGATGGTCGACCGTCTCGCGGCCCGGCTGAAGGCCAACCCCAAGGACGCCGAAGGCTGGGTCAAGCTGATGCGCGCCCGCACGGTGCTGAAGGATCCCGCCGCCGCCACCGCCGCCTATCACGACGGCATGAAGGCCTTCGCCGGCGACGCCACCCAACAGGCGACTCTCCGCGACCAGGCGCGTCAGATCGGCGTGCCGGGCGCCTGACCTCAGTCGGCTGGGCCACGCGGCTCGGCCTTGGCCGCCCGTTTGGCGGCGTACATGGCCGCGTCGGCCGCCGCGAGGGCGGATTCCGCGCTGTGGGGCGGTCGGTCGAACGTCGCCGCGCCGATCGAGGCGGTGACGCTCCAGCCGCGCGCGATCATCCGCGCCCGAACGTTCTCCCGCACGCGATGGGCGGCGGCGAGGGCCTGCTCGCTATTTCCGGGCGTCAGGATGGCGAACTCGTCGCCGCCGAGGCGCCCGGCCAGATCGTCGGACCGCATGCTCCTTCTGAGCGCCGAGGCGACCTCGCGAAGCGCCTCGTCGCCGGCGGCGTGGCCGGAGCGGTCATTGAGGCGCTTGAATTCGTCCAGATCCATATAGAGAAGGCTGAACGGTTGGCCGTCGAGCCGTTGCTTGGCGATCGCTTTGTCGATGCCGTCGATCATTGTGGCCCGGTTGGGAAGGCCGGTGAGGTGGTCGATCCTGGCCATGGTGTTGAGCCGCTGCATGGCCAGGGTCAATTCGGTGACGTCGACGCCCTGGACGCAGATGCCGGTGATTTGCCCTTCGGCGTCCCGGATCGGCTGGAAGACGAAATCGAGATAGGTCTCGATATCCGGCGCACCCGGATTGGCCCGCATCAGGTATCTCGCCCCCTTGGCGACGAAGGGGGCGCCGGTGAGAAACGCCTGATCGAGCAGGCCGACGAATCCCTGCTCGACCGCCTCGGGGATCGCCTCCGCTATCGTCCGGCCCACGACCGAACGCCCGCCGATGAGGCGGATGTAGGCGGCGTTGGCGAACTCGAATCGGTGATCGGCCCCGTGAAGCATCGCCAGGAAGCCCGGCGCCTGTTCGAACAAGGCGCGCTGTCGCTCCAACTCCTGGGCGATCCGCCGCTCGGCGAGGACGGTGGCGGTGGTGGCGGCGCAGAGACAGAGCACGCCGCCGACGCCGTATGGCGCGGTCGGGTCGTCGATCGGAGCGTAGCTGTAGGTCCAGTAGACCTCGGTGTACTGTCCGTTCCGGATGACGGGGACCAGCTGATTCTCCTGCCAGGTCGCCGGGCCGCCGTTCATCACCTGTTCGATCTGCGGGCCTATGATCGACCAGACATCGCCCGCGACACGCCGCGCCGTGGCGCCGAGAGGATGGTTCGACGCAGCCCAGCGGCGGTAGCCATCATTGCAGATGAAGGCGCCCTCGGGTCCCCAGAAGATGTAGGCCGGCAGGGCGGTGGCGAGGATCGTGCGCACAGCCGCCTTCAACGGCGCCGGCCAAGTCGATGGCGGTCCGAGCTGCGTATCCGACCAGTCGTGTTCGCGGATCTCCGCCGCCATCCCGCCGTCCCCACGCAGGAAGTCTAGCGGGCAAGTCACCAGGGACAGCGGCTTCGCGGCGTCGCCGCGCGGCCGCCCGGTGGTCCCGCCGGGCGTCATGGCGGCGCCGGAAGCGGGTTGACTCAGGTCCATGGCGATTTACTGCAAATTTTAAACAAATCGAAAGCTGTATTTGTTATGGTGGTGCAGATCATGGCGCCGTGAATACTACGAAGGGTGGAATCGGGGAAGTTAACAATTGTCATGCCGTCGAAACCGCTTGGCTCGATGGGTGTTGGGGCGACCCGCCGTCGCCTTGACCGTGGTTTCCTCCCGGACGCGCGCAGACGCGTTGGGAAGGCGACACCTGCCCCATTTCGTTGACGGCGTGAGGCGCGGGTGACATGTTCCGCGCCATGGGTGGGACCTGGATGACCGGCCCCGCCCGCACAGATCCAGGAGCCGTCGGTGAGCCGTTTTTCTGACTTGAGGCGCCCCCGGATTCTGGGTTCGTCGCTGGTGGCGACAGCCTTCGCCTCGCCGGCCTTTGCCCAGGTAGTCGACCCGGCCGGGTCGGGGCCGCTCGTCGGCGCCCTGCAGTGGCTCGAGGGAAGCCTGATGGGCAACGTCGCCACCACGGCTGCGGTGATTGCGGTGGCCATTGTCGGACTGATGATGCTGACCGGCCGGATCGACTGGCGCCGCGGTGTCACCGTGGTGATCGGGGCCTTCATCGTCTTCGGGGCCGTGGCCATCGTGGCGGGGATCAAGAGCGCCGCCACGGGGCTGCGCTAGCGCCTTGACCGTCCCCCTGGAGTCTGATCCGGTCTGTGCGGTGCTAACCCGGCCGCAGATGTTCGCGGGCGTGACCTACAGCTACGCCGTGTTCAACCTGATCGTCACGGTCGAGGCCTTCCTGATCACCAAGTCGTTCTGGGCCTTGCTGGCGGCGTTGGTGCTGCACGCCATCGGCTATTTCGGTTGTCTGCACGAGCCGCGGTTCTTCGACCTGTGGATCACCCGCGCCAGCCGCTGCCCCAGAGTGCGCAACCATGCCTTCTGGCGCGCCAATTCCTACCGGCCATGAGCCAGTCCTACCGCAGCGCGGGGCTGCATCGGAAGCTGGCGGCGAAGGAGGCGGCGATCGGGGACCGGCTGCCCTATGCGCGTCACCTCGACGAGGCGACGATTCAGACCCGCGACGGGCTGCTGTTTCAGGTGCTGCGACTTGAGGGTTTTCCCTTCGAGACGGTCGACAACGAGGAACTCAGTTACCGCAAGCAGGTGCGGGAGGCGCTCTATCGCGGAGCGGCCAATTCGCGGCTGGCGATCTATCACCACATCGTCCGCCGCCGGGTGACGCCCGAACTCGGCGGCGACTACCCCGACGCCTTCCGCCGAACCCTCGACCAGCGCTGGCGGGAGACTCTGGGTGAACGGAAGCTGTTCACCAATGAACTGTTCCTGACGCTCGTCCGCCGACCGTTGCAAGGCAACGCCGGCCTGGCGGAGCGCCTGTTCCGCTCCGCCGCTCGCGACGCCGGGGCGCAAATGCAGGACCTCAGGGCGCTCAACGCCGCACGGGAGAGCTTTGTGGCCGCCCTGGCCCCCTACGGCGCCCGGCTTCTGACCACCTATCAGGGCAGATTCGGCCAGTGCTCGGAGCCCTGCGCCTTCCTGGCGTCCTTGGCCACCGGGGAGATGAGGCCAGTTCTCGCCCCAACCGGCGACATCGGCCAGGGCTTGGCCGACCGCCGCCTTACCTTTGGCTTGGACGCCATGGAATATGCCGCCGCGGGCGCCCGTCCGGCGATCTTCGGAGCGGCGATCTCCATCAAGGACTATCCGCTGCGCTCATCGCCGGGGATGCTCGACGGCGTCATGCGTCTGCCCTTCGAGATGGTGCTGACCCAGAGCTTCGCCTTCCTCGACCGGCAGGTCAGCCTCGACAGGATGAGCCTGGCGCTGCGGCGGATGCGGGCGGCCGACGACGCCGGGTTAAGCGCCCGCGACGAGCTGAGTTCGGCCCACGACCAGATGGCCTCCGGCCGGTCGGCCTATGGCGAGCATCACCTGTCGGTGCTGGTGAAGGCCGAGACTCTGGACGATCTCAACCTGGCCGCTGCCGAAGTACAGTCGGCGCTGGCGGAGGCTGGCGCGGTGGCGGTGCGCGAGGACGTCAATCTCGAGCCGGCTTTCTGGGCCCAGTTTCCCGGCAATTTCAGGGATATAGCGCGCAAGGCGACCGTGTCGGCGGCCAATTTCGCCAGCTTCGCGGCCTTTCACAACCACCCAGAAGGAACGGCCAGCGACAATCACTGGGGCAAGGCGGTCAGCGTCCTGGAGACAACCGCCTTTGGCCCCTATTATTTCAACTTCCACAACGGCGACCTGGGCAACTTCACCGTCATCGGCCCGAGCGGTTCGGGCAAGACGGTGCTGCTGACCTTCCTCGCGGCCCAGGCCGCCAAGCACCGGCCCAAGCTGTTCTATTTCGACAAGGACCGGGGGGCGGAAATCTTCATCCGGGCCGTCCGCGGCCGCTACGACATCCTGCGGCCCGGCGAGCCGACCGGCCTCAATCCGCTGCGCATGGCCGACACGGCCGCCAATCGCGCCTTCCTGACCGACTGGCTGGCCCGGATCCTGTCGAGCGGCGGCGAGACGGTGGACGCCGAGGATCGCGCCCTGATCGTCGACGCTGTCGACGCCAACTTCAGTCAGCCGGAGGATCACCGCCGCCTGCGCTACCTGCGCGAGCTGTTTATTGGCGCACGCCGCCCCAGCGCGGGGGATCTCGCCGCGCGTCTGGCGGCCTGGTGCGGGGACGGGGAGCACGCCTGGCTTTTCGACAACGCCGAGGACCGACTCGACTTCGACCACGACACGTTCGGCTTCGACATGACCCGGATCCTCGACACCCCGGTCACCCGCACCCCGGCGATGATGTATCTGTTCCACCGCATCGAGCAGCAGCTTGACGGCTCGCCAACTCTGATCATCGTTGACGAGGGCTGGAAGGCGTTGGACGACGAGGTGTTCGTCGGCCGGGTGCGCGACTGGGAAAAGACCATCCGCAAGCGCAACGGCGTGATCGGCTTCTGCACCCAGAACGCCTCGGACGCCCTGGAGAGTCGCATCGGCGCGGCGATCATCGAACAGACCGCCACCCAGATCTTCTTCCCCAACCCCAAAGCGCGGCGGGCGGATTATGTCGGCGGCTTCGGCCTGAGCGTGCACGAATTTGATCTTGTAAGGTCGCTGCCCGACACCTCTCGCTGCTTCCTGGTCAAGCAGGCCGATCACAGCGTCGTGGCGCGGCTCGACCTTACCGGCATGTCGGCGGAGCTGAAGGTGCTGGCGGGCACAGAGCGCTCAGTTCGCCGGCTCGACGCCATCCGGGCCGAGTTCGGCGACGATCCGGAGGCCTGGATGGACCCGTTCCTCGAGACGGACACCGCTGGCGTCGGCAGGCGGGGCGGGGCGGGGCGCTGATGCTGTGTCCGACCGCCCCCACCGAGCTTGGCGTCGTCCGCGACATCCTGGGCGCCGTGGACTGCAATGTGCAGGTCTACGCCCTGGCAGGTTACAAGGCCCTGACGGCGCCAGGCTCGCTGTTTCCCGTCGCGGTGACCGCGCTGCTGACGACCTATGTCGCCGTTCTCGGCTATCGCCTGATGTTCGCCATCGGCAATGTCCGGTTGACGCAGGCGCCGATTGTCGCCCTGGAGGTTGGGGCGGTCCTGGCCCTGACGCTGAACTGGGGAGCGTTCCAGACCCTGGTGTTCCGCTTCGATTCTGAGGCGCCGATGGAGATCGCCCGGGTGATCGCAGGGCCGATGGCCGGAAGCACCCAGGCGCTAAGCGTCAACTTGGCCGCCGATCCGCTGACGGGGCTGCAGACCGCCTATGACGAGCTCAGCGCGGATGGCGTCGAGTTTGGGAAGTTGGCCGGGCCCAGCGCCCTGCCGTCGCGCGGCGGCGAGGCCCAGGCCGCCGATCTGGTCTGGCGCGCCTCCCAGGCCCTGCTTGCCAGCACCGCCGGCGTCCTGGCCGTGTCGGCAATCGCTGTCGGCGTGCTCACGGCGGTGGGTCCAGTGTTCATCGTGCTGTTCCTGTTCGAATCGACGCGCGGCTTCTTTGTCGGCTGGGTCCGCGCCCTGGTCGCCGCCGCCCTGACTCCGCTGCTGTGCTGGGTGACCACCAGCCTGCTGCTCGTCATCGTCGGGCCGTGGATCGACGCCCTGGCGCGGCAGAGGGCGGCCCATCACCTCAGCCTCGACACCGCCGGCTCCGCCGCCGGGGTGGTGCTGATCTTCGCCGCCGCCCAGGCGGCGCTGATCCTGGCCGGGCTGATCACGGCCGGAGGGTTCCGGCTGGGCCGGCGAGAGGCCGGCCCAGCGGCGGCCGATCCGTCCGTATCGAGGACATTCTCGACACATCCAGTTCAGCCGGGCGCCCTTGCGGCCAACACAGGCGCCGGACTGGTGTCGCTGACGAGCGGCGCTGGGCCGATCCCGCTCGGCGCCACGCGGGACGCCGGTCAGGCTGCCGCCACCCTGGCCGATCGGGCGTCTGGCGACCAGTCCGGACCGGGGTCGGCGCGGCCGGTCCGGCTGGGCGAAACCTATCGACGGGGAAACGTCATGCGCGATCGCAACCGGTTTGGCGCCGCGGGGCGCGCATGAGACGGCCCGGCGTCCATCTGGCCCTCCTTGCCGCCCTGACCCTGGCGCCCGCCCTGGGCCTTGCCGCCGTGATCCCGGAGCCGGGGCCCGGCGATCCACGCATTCGGGTGATCCACTACGATCCCAATGAGGTGGTCGAGCTGCAGGGCGCCCTCGGCTATCAGATGACCGTCGAATTCGGTCCCGGTGAGCGGATCGAGAACGTGTCGATCGGCGACGGCCTCGGCTGGCAGGTGACCCCCAACCACAAGGCCAATCTACTGTTCCTCAAGCCGCTGGACACGGCGAGTGCGACCGACATGACGGTCATCACAAACCTGCGGCGCTATGTGTTCGATCTCAGCGCCCGCCGGCCGCCCCGCCGCGGCGACCGCGGCCTGATCTTCCGCCTGCGCTTCGACTATCCCGAGCCCTTCGTGGCCCGGGCCGATCCGCCGCCGCCCCCGCCGCCGATCCCGCCGCCACAGGACGTCAACCACGCCTATCACATCGACGGATCTGCCAAGATCGCGCCGCTACGGGTGTTCGACGATGGTCGGACCACCTATTTCGCCTTTGCCGCGACCGCCGACTATCCCGCCATCTTCGCCGTCGAGCCGGACCGCAAGGAATCTATGGTCAACACCGCGATCCGCCAGGGCTATCTGACCGTCGACCGCTTGGCCGGCGCCTTCGTGCTGCGGCAGGGCGCGGAAATCACGCGGATCATCAACGACGGATTTGCGCCGGCGACACCCGGGCCTCTGAGCCCAAAGGTCGTCCGACGTCACAGGGGCCTGTTCAAATGAAGCCGGTCGCACGCCTGGGCGAAACGCCCGTCAAGACTCCCGATGCCGCCGACGAGACCGCGCGTCTTGAAGCCCTCTCCCGGCCTCTGTCGCCCGTCGCCGGGCGCGATAGCCCCTGGGGCTTCGCCGCCGGAGTCGCCGGGACCTTCGGTCTGGGCCTGGTGGTCTATCTGTCGCTCAGCGCCGGGCGTCACGCCCGCGCCCAGACCGTCACCCGCCCGGCGCCGGTCGTCCGGGTCGCCACCGCGGACGTCACTCCGGCCCCGCCCGCGCCCGCCGCGCCGGTGGCCGCGCCGCCGCCCTACTACCCGCCGGCCGCCAATTCCCAGACCGCCGCCGACGAGGCGGCCCGCCTTCGCGCCCCGTCGATGGTGGTGGATCTCAGCGAGGCCCCGCCAACCGACGCCCAGACCGCCGTTCTCGCCCAGGCGTCCGCCGCCCCCGCCGCCCCAGGCGTCCCCGCCGGGTCAGGCCGTCAGTCCAGCGCCGGGTCCGACGAGCGCTTCGCCCAACGGGTGACAGGCGCCCCGGTCGAGACGGCCCGGGCCACGCGCCTGGCCAGTACCTCCCTGATCGCGCCCCAGGGCACGGTGATCTCCGCCGTGCTTGAGACCGGTATCAACTCCGACGTGCCGGGCTTCGTCCGGGCGGTGGTCAGCCGCGACGTCAGCGGTTTTGACGGCACCACCGTGGTCATTCCCCGCGGATCGCGCCTGATCGGCGAATACAAGAGCGGCGTGGCCCAGGGCCAGTCGCGCGCCTTTGTCATCTGGTCGCGGCTGCTGACGCCGGATGGCGTCTCGATCGCCCTGGCCTCGCCGGGCACCGATCTGCTCGGCCGCGGCGGGCTGGAGGGAGAGGCCAACAGCCACTTCTTCCACCGCTTCGGCGCGGCGATCCTGCTGTCGGTGATCTCCGGCGGCCTGGAGGTCCTCGCCAACCAGGCCGGCAACGGCGGCGGCAACGCCATCGTCATCGGCTCGCCGCAACAGGCCACCAACGTCGCCTCGATCGCCCTGCAGAAGGACATCGACATCCCCACCACCATCACCGTGCCCCAGGGCCAGGCGATCCGGGTGTTCATCGCCCGCGACCTCGATTTCTCGGACGTGCTGACGGCGCGATGACCGGCCAGGTCTATCTGAAGCGCTACCTCGCGCCGCTCGAGCCCTGGCTGAGCCGGCCGGATGTCACCGACATCCTGGTCAACCGGCCGGGCGAGGTGTGGGTCGAGACGATCTCGGGCGAGATGACCCGCCATGACGCGCCGCAACTGACCGATGTCGACCTGACGCGGCTGGCCCGGCAGGTGGCCGGCGCCGCCAGCCAGGGCGTCAACCGCGAGCAGCCGCTGCTGTCGGCCAGCCTGCCAGACGGCGCCCGGGTGCAGATCATCGCCCCGCCGGCCACCCGCGGACACCTGGCGTTGGCGATCCGCAAGCACGCCATCTCCGACCTGACCATATCCGACCTGAAGACCGCCGGCCTCTTCGACCACCGCGCCGACGCCGGCGCGGCGGCGCGGGCCGACGCCGAACTGCGGGCAACGCTGGAGAGCGGTGACCTGATGGGCTTCCTCGTCGCGGCGGTGAAGGCGAAGAAGACCCTCGTCCTGTCCGGCGGCACGGCCAGCGGCAAGACCACCCTGCTCAACGCCCTGGTCAAGGAGATCGACCGGCGCGAGCGGCTGGTGGTGATCGAGGACGCCCCTGAGATCCGCCTCGACCATCCCAACGCCGTCGGCCTGATCGCCGTGCGAGGCGACCTGGGGGAGGCGAGGGTGGGGGCGGGCGACCTGCTTCAGGCGTCGCTGCGGCTTCGGCCCGACCGCATCCTGCTGGG
The DNA here is from genome assembly GCA_903870555.1 of uncultured Caulobacteraceae bacterium. Lineage (GTDB taxonomy): Bacteria > Pseudomonadota > Alphaproteobacteria > Caulobacterales > Caulobacteraceae > Acaudatibacter > Acaudatibacter boreus. The sequence continues at coordinate 1,702 of CAIQDO010000123.1, read as the reverse complement.
CGAACTGCGCGGCGCCGAGGCCTTCGCCTTCCTGCGCGCGGTCAACACCGGCCACCCCGGCTCCCTGACCACCGTCCACGCCGACAGCCCCGACGGAGCCTTCGACCAGATCACCATGCTGGCCCTGCTCAGCGGCGTCGACATGGGCTGGGCCGCCATCCAGGCCTATGCCCGGCGGGTGGTCGACGTGGTGGTGCAGCTGCGCCGCATCGACGGGCGGCGCGTTGTCAGCGAGGTGGTGTTCGCCTCTTAACGCTTACGTCCGCGCCGGCTATCAGCCCCTTGGTCCGTGAAACGGGCGAACCTCGACCGGCGCCCGGCAGGCGACGGCGGCCTTGCGGCCCCACGTCAGGGCCTCGTCCAGGCTGGCGACCTCCAGCACCCAGAAGCCGCCGACGTGCTCATCGGCGTCCAGATACAGTCCGTCGGTGATCAGCGCCTCGCCGTCGGGCCGGACCCGCACCGACCGCGCCGTGCCCGGCGGCTGCAGGCCACCGACGAAGACCCTGACGCCCGCGGCGACCATCTCATCGTTGACCGCGTCGATGTCGCGGCCCATCGCCTCGTCCTCGACGGACGGGTCGTAGCCGTCGGGTCGGTGAATGGCGACCAGGTAATGTGTCATGACGTCCCCCGATTGGTCATCGGCCGGGCCGGCGCCCCGTCTTCCCCATAGTGGCGAAACACTGGGGCGGAATTCAACCCCGCGCCCGGCCTCCGGCCCCCGGATGGGTATTTGCCCAACCTCCTTGCGTCCTGCCCGGCCGGTTAGGGTGTGACGCCAGGGGTGGCGCCGGCCGACCAAGGAGCTGTTGCATGGACCTCGCGGACCACTCGCCGTCGTCTGGGCGCACAACGCCCACATCGGCGACGCCCGGTTCACCGACATGGGCCGGGAGCGCGGCGAGCTGAACATCGGCCAACTGTGCCGCCAAGCCTACGGCCGCGACGCCGCCCTCATCGGTTTCGGCACCGACACCGGCACGGTCGCGGCGGCCAGCGACTGGGACGGGCCGATGGAGATCATGACGGTGAGGCCGTCGCGCCCGGATAGCTACGAGGCCTGGTGTCACCGGGTCGGTATCGACCGCTTTCTGTTCGACATGCGGCCCGGCGCGCACGACGACCTGCGTCGCGTCATGGCCGACCCCCGGCTCGAGCGCTACATCGGCGTCATCTACCGGCCCGAGACGGAGCGCTGGAGCCACTACAGCGCCGCGACTCTGCCCGCCCAATACGATGCCTTCGTCTGGTTCGACGAGACGCAGGCGGTGACACCCCTGGCGACCCCGGTGACGGCCGGCGAGGACGAGACCTACCCCTTCGGCCTCTGACGGGACAGTCAAAGGCGGCCCCCTTGCGGCCGGCCCCGAAGGTCGCGTGCTCACCGACCTGAGCCCGTCATCCAAGGGTCAGTGACAGGTCTGACGCCTACCCCTGCCAAGATTGGCAGGGTTCGCTGTAGGGCCGAATTGCCGCGGGAACGCAGCACGAAAAACGCGGCCGGGCGTTAGCCCGACCGCGTCTTCTGTCGTTCAGTCCCCCAGGAAAGGCCCGGTCGGGAAGAGATCAGGGGTAGTTGACGGCCACGGTGTAGGAGCCGGTGTAGGCGCCGGCCGGGGTGTTGGCGGGCACGTTCAGCGAGCCGCCGACGTTGAAGGTCGCCGAGGTTCCGGCCAGGACGACCGGGAGGCCCGACGCC